>JAAYBH010000182.1 GCA_012718935.1 Clostridiales bacterium | reverse complement strand
CTTTGTTACTCTGGGATGTGGCCGGCAAACCTGCTCCCATTGTAGCACTGGAGGTTTATCTTACCTACTCATAGGCATAGCCTTTTTTGAACCACGGGCATAGCCCGTGGTTTTCGTTTCACAAAAATGTGCCATTCTTTGTCCCTTGGCGACAAAGAATGGCACTTTCTATATCTTTGTTTCCGTTCCGACGCGGGCGTCACCGTTTCTGACGTAATTATTCTTGTACTCGACGGTGCCGATGTCACAGCCTTCGCCGAGCATGATGTTGTTGCCGCGAACGATCTTCGCTGTCGTATTCTCCAGCATGATCTCGTCACCTTCGATAATTTCAGCCTCAAGCACGGGGTGGAATATGCCCAGCGTCATGATCGTTTTAATAACAGCCAGCCCGTGGGCGGGCCCCACGGTAACGCTTATCTTCTCCCCGCCGATTTCCCTCGCTTTGCTTTTTATGCCCAGGAGCCTGACGCTGACGTCGTCCGCGTTCAGAAGGCCGCCGATTTCAAATGCGCCGTCCACCGTAAAAACCTCTGCGGTGCAGTCCTGTCCTATTTTCACGGAACCCTCGATTTTCACGCTTTGCACTTCGACGCTCTTCCCGACAATCCCTGAACCGGATACGGCAAAATCCCCGCCCGTAACAGTACCGTCTATCTTGCCGGAACCGCTGATTTTAAATTTGTCGGCTTTCAGATCGCCCCCGATCGTGCAGGCGCCGTTGATCTTGCCGTCCGCCGTTTCGAGATTCCCGTCAACGGCGCCGTTTCCGCTGACGCTGAACAGGTCGCTTTTTAAATTACCGCTGATTTTGCCGGAGCCCTTGATAACGACGCTGTTATATGTCCCGCCGCCGGCGCTGCCGGAACCGTTTATTCTGATATCGCCCCGATTGTTGTTGTCCATTTTTCCGTCTCCTATATCAGTTTCATTTTAAGCTCTTCGATCAGCTCGGCCATTGTCTGCCGCCCGATGATTCTGACGCCCTTGTCGGTCACGAGGCTGCAGGGAGGCTTTACGATAAAGCAGGTAAAAACGCCGAGCTTACGTGTCATATAAACTTCACAGTCATCCAGTCCCAGCACCGCCGACGCCTCCTTCATCACGTTCAGCAGCGTCCGACCTTCGTCCAGGCTGATGTCTCCAGCGACAATGAGCCTGTTCAGAAGCGAGAGAGCCGCGAGGTCCTCAAACCCAAGCGTATCACCGGCGCTGTTCATCTCCTGGTAGATCCTTAAAACATCGGGCGTCGCAATGCCGCGGGCGACGATTTCAATGGGACCGAGCGTCATGCTGTTCAGTGTCGGCGTAAAGACCTCCGCTAGCTCATCAAGCGACACGTCTTCCTTCATGCTCTTTATTTTTTCAATGCGCGAGAGGACCTTCAGCTTCGGAAAATACGTCTCCTGCCCCGTAAACGACGATTTTTTTATAAACCAGTCCTCGGGAATGAGCCCCTTGCGCTTCCATCGGTAAAGCTGACCGTACGATATATCCGTTAATTCGAGCAGCTCCTTTTTAGAAATCATTTCTTCTTCCATGTATGTTCACCTCTGAGTATAAATGTAACATAACATTGTTACGCTGTCAAGAGGTTTCATAAATTCCTGAATTACCGGATGTAGGGGCAGACCTTGTGTCTGCCCTCTCATGGGGTTGCACTGCATGGCGATACAGGGCGGACACAAGGTCCGCCCCTACGGTGTACCACATGCAATAACGCGGGAGCGGTCGGTGAGGGCAATCGCAAATTCCCCTCCAAAGGAGGGGTGGCGCGGCAGGAGACTTCGGAGAAGTCTCCTGCCGTGACGGGGTGGTCACACGGAGCAGCCACAGGCACGCCGACAGAATCTTCGATTCCCGTATAAAATCCGGCGCAATTCAGAGAATAACGTTATCCATTGCCAGATAAAAGGAGACTCCTATGCCGGATCAGAACGACTTCACGAATGCGCTGTCGGCGCGCAGCGCTTATCAGCTGGCCGACGTCACAAAAACCGCGCCGCAGTACGGGAATATCACGCCGCGCTGGCTTGCGCGGTTTTTGGAGCTCAAGCCGATCGAAACGGGTATATTCCGCCACAACAAGGTCAAGGACTGTGAAAAGCTCCTGGAAGTGCTGTGTTCAAAGCAGAACACCGACGATATCCCGGAGGACTTTATTGATTATGAGCAAGCACCGCGCGAGTATATCCTCACATCGGTTTCAACCATCGTTAAAATCGGAACCAGAGTTTCCGACCTCTACAGCAAGCCGTATGACCAGATCAAGGAGCAAATACGGCTCGGCATGGAGAGCATTAAGGAGAAGCAGGAGTACCTGATCATCAACAGCGACGATTACGGACTTTTAAAAAACATCGCCCCGGCGCAGCGCATCACATCGCGCTCCGGTTTCCCGACACCGGACGATTTCGACGAGCTGATTTCAAAGGTCTGGAAGGAGCCATCCTTCTTCCTGGCGCATCCTGCGGCGATTGCCGCCTTCGGGCGCGAGTGTACGCGGCGCGGTGTTCCGCCTGTCGCTGTCAACCTGTTCGGCGTGCCTTTTCTCACATGGCGTGGCATCCCCATCGTCCCCAGTGACAAGCTCCTTGTGGACGGCCGCGCAACCCCTCTGTCAAAGGGTAACACCAACATCCTGCTGGTCCGGAGCGGCGAGAGTAAGCAGGGTGTCATCGGCCTGTATCAGGCCGGGGTTCCGGGGGAACAGTCGAAGGGACTTTCCGTGCGCTTTATGGGCATTGATAACAAGGGCGTCGGCTTTTATCTGCTTTCTATTTACTGCTCGGCGGCGATTCTGACGGACGACGCCATTGCCGTCCTGGAAAATGTCGGTACCGGAAATTACTATGATTACAAATAATACTGAAATCGAGAAAATGATCTATGCTGAAGCCTGTCATTTTTATCCTGAGCTTTTTGGCGATTGTACGGCTGCTCTGCCGTATAACAAAAGTGGTATCGACGGCACTCGCCTGCTGTCGGCTGTATACGGCAGCCCGGGAGCTCTGCCGCAGTTAACGGCGGTGACGCCCTGTCCCCTGCCGCTCCAATTATGTAAACCCTATCCGCCGTACGACGTTGACAAAATCAGATCCGACTTCCCCATCCTTGAGGAGACCGTCAACGGCAGAAGGCTTGTCTGGCTTGACAACGCGGCAACGACACAGAAGCCGAGCTGCGTCATAGAAAGGCTTTGCCGCTACTATGAACACGAAAACTCCAACGTTCACCGGGCAGCCCACACGCTAGCCCGCCGGACAACGGAGGTCTACGAGAACGCGCGATGTAAAATCGCCGGATTTATCAACGCGCCGGAGCCCGATAGCATTGTATTCGTCCGGGGTGCGACGGAGGGCATTAATCTCGTTGCATCGTCCTACGGGCTCACGCAGGTGACGGAAGGCGACGAGATTCTGATCACCGAGCTGGAGCATCATGCCAATATCGTTCCCTGGCAGCTCCTGTGCAAAAAAACAGGCGCAAGGCTGAAATTCACCCCTGTTGACGACAGCGGACAGATCCGTCCCGATGACTTTCGGCGCCTCCTGACGGGCAGGACAAAAATCGCCGCTTTCTCGCATATTTCGAATGTCGTTGGGACAATAGCGCCGGTGGAAGAAATGATCCGCCTCGCCCACAGTGCCGGGGCAAAGGTGCTGGTGGACGGCGCGCAGGCCGTATCCCATCTACCGGTTGACGTCACGGTGCTGGACGCCGATTTTTACGTATTTTCAGGTCACAAGCTTTTTGGGCCTACCGGCATCGGCGTCCTGTACGGTAAAACGGAGCTGCTCCGTGAAATGCCGCCTTATCAGAGCGGCGGCAGCATGATTTCCGACGTGACAACCGAGGAAAGTCGGTTCAAGGAACCACCTTACAGGTTCGAGGCGGGTACTGGCAATATAGCCGGAGCCATCGGCCTGTGCTGCGCCGTCGATTATGTGTCGCTTATCGGGCTTGAGGCTATTCGCCGTTACGAGCACGATCTGACCACATATGCGATGGAGCTCCTTAAACAGCTGCCGGGCATTACCGTTGTCGGCGGCAGCGCAGAAAAAGCGGGTATTGTTTCCTTCTGGGATAAGGAAATGGACAGTGACGAACTGGCGGCGCTACTGGACATGGAGGGCATTGCCCTGCGCGCGGGACATCACTGCGCCCAGCCTGTACTCAGAAGATTCGGCTTGGATAAGACCCTCCGTGCATCGTTTGCCCTGTATAACACATTTGAAGAGATCGATGCGATGATTTCGGTATTATGCCGTATAAAAAACCAATACTAAGAATTGAAATTCACAGGAAGGAGTCAACATTAATGAAGAGAAATCCGGACAACAGGGACGATAACGTGGAGCATCTCCAGAACACCATCGACGGGACGGTCCGAAATATCCGAAAAGCTAATGAGGCGATCCGCGCAACCTCGAATGAAAAGACCCGGGAAGAGCTCATCGCCAAAAATGAACGCCGGTCAGAAGCCCTGGACGGCCTTCGGCATGAAATTAAGGATGAAGCGGATTACCAGGAAAGAAAATAATCGTCAGGCAGGGGGCTGTCTCAAAATTACGATTTGACTCCTTGGAATGTCATTCCGGGGAGCGAAACGACGAGGAATCTTCAGGTGATCTTAAGCCGTTGCAAATCTTGAGGTTTCCTAAAGATTCTTCGTATAGAGACTTGGCTTGCAGGCCAAGTCTCTTGCTCAGAATGACACTTCTGTGGAGTTAGGGATCATTTTGAGACAGCCCTTTAATAATGTCGAAAAATGCCGATAAACATGTTAATAAGCACTATAAGTATTGATATTCCGTCCGAATCATTGTATAATATGTATATATATCCAATTTGTTATGATTTTCCACGAAGCTGTTACACATATTGTTAACCCATGGAGCAGAACAGGAGAATCTCATGAACAGAACGATCACCCTTGCGATGATCAATAATGCAGCGCTTCTGCTGGCGCTCAGCATCATTTACAGCATCGGCTATACCATACGCTTTCGTCACAAAAAAGGTCTCGATTTATTCAACGGTCTGCTGATCAGTCTTGTCGGGATTGCGATCATGTCCTTCTCCTATGCCCATGCGGAGGGTCTGGTTTTCGATACAAGGTCAATTCTGATCTGTGTGACCGCCGTCGTCTTCGGCGCCATCCCTGCTTCAATTGCCGCAGGAATGACAATCATCTACAGGCTCATCATCGGCGGTATGGGCACGCTGACCGGCTGCACGGTCATTATTGTGTCGTTGGTGCTGGGACTTTTTTTCAAACGGTTCTTCTCGGTAAAAAGGTCGAAATTTCGCTGGTTAAAACTGTATGGATTCGGCATTGTTGTCCATCTCGGCATGCTGGCCTGCATGCTGCTTCTGCCCCGGCACGAGATCCGGGAGATACTTCTGCAAATCAGTCTGCCTGTTTTGGCAGTTTATCCGGTCGGTGTTGCTCTCCTGGCACTCCTGCTGCTGCGCCAGATTGAATTCAACGAAGCGCTCGCGAACGTTTCTGAAGCCGAATCGAGATATAAAAGTCTTTTCTCTGATAATCTGGCGGTCATGCTTATTATAGACCCCGATACCGGACATATTGTCGATGCCAATCCGGCCGCAGTTTCCTTTTACGGTTGGCCTATATCGGAAATGCATAAAATGAGTATCTCCCAGATCAATACGCTCCCCCCGGTCGAGCTGAAAGCAGCGATGAAGCGATCTATGGAGCAGAGTCAGAATTATTTCCAGTTCAAGCACAACCGCGCGTCAGGGAAACCTGTCGATGTGGAGGTGTATTCCGGCCCGATCAAGATGAACAACCGGGAGCTCCTTTATTCTATCGTCCACGACATTTCTGACAGAGCCGCCGTACTAAAGGCTCTGCAGGAAAGCGAAGAGCGCTTCAGAACACTTGTCGAATACGCGCCCGATGCAATTTTTGTTTTTAGCGAGCTGGAATCCGTTTATAATGCTGCCGGAGTCAAAGAACGGGAATTCACTTTTACCAATCCAGCCGGACTCAGGCTGCTCGGAGCCGAAAACTTGGATGAGCTGCTCGGAAGGCACCCGTTGAGCATGATCCATCCCGACTACCACGAGGAGCAATGGAAATACATGGCCGATTTCTGGGCCGGAAGAGTATCACCCACAACGGTAGAACGTGCGTATATCCGGCTGGATCAAAAGATCGTTTATGCTGATGTTACAGTCGTACCGATCTGTTTTAACGGCAAAAACGGAGAGCTTGTCTTCGCCCGGGACATCACAGAGAGAAAGCTGCACGAGCAGAAGGAACAGGAAATGGAGGAGCAGCTCCGCCATCAGCAGAAGTTGGAGGCGATCGGCACGCTGGCCGGCGGCGTGGCGCACGAAATCAACAACCCCCTGAACGGCATTATGAATTACGCGCAGCTCATTCTCGACGCATCTGAAAAAGGGACTGCCAGCGAGATGTATTCCGGCGAAATCATCCATGAAACGGAGCGCATCTCCGTCATCGTCAAAAACCTCCTTCAGTTTTCACGCCAGGAAAAGCAGTCCCACAGCTATGCCAGCATCTATGACATCATCAACCAAACCATCTCTCTTGTGAACACGATCATCAAAAAGGACCAGATCACCCTGGACATCAGTCCTGATGAGGACCTGCCCGATATCAAGTGCCGGAGCCAGCAGATCCAGCAGGTGATCATGAACCTTTTGACAAATGCCAGAGATGCCCTGAATGAAAGCTATCCTGGCTATGATGAAAATAAGATCATCCGTCTCAAATGCCATGAATACCGGAGAGACGGACGCCGCTGGCTCCGCCTCACCATACAGGATTATGGCGCCGGCATCCCGTACGAATTCAGAGAAAAAATATTCGAACCTTTTTTTTCAACGAAACCCAAGGAGAGCGGCACAGGCCTCGGCCTCTCCATCAGTTATGGCATCGTCAGCGAGCACCACGGTAAGCTGACCTTTGAATCAACGCCCGGTAATGGTACCACATTCATTCTTGAGCTGCCGGTTGACAACGGCTGGGCACTATAAAAACAAACAGAGAGCAGGGTTGATATGATGGCCAGAATACTTGTCGTCGACGATGAAAAAAGCATCCGCCTCACCTTGTGCGAATTTCTGAAGAACGATGGCTTCATTGCCGATTCAGCCCCGGACGCGGTCGTCGCCTGCGGGATGATTGCGGAAAAAGACTACGATGTCGTCATCACCGATATTATCATGCCGCGTATCTCCGGTATGGATCTGCTGTCCACCATCAGGAAAACCTCAAAAACACTGCAGATCATCATCATGACCGGCGAGCCTTCCGTCGATACTGCGATCCAATCCGTGCAGAACGGCGCCAACGATTATATCACCAAGCCTATCAGCAAGGAGGTTTTGCTCAAAGCAACCCGCAACGCCGTCAATATCAAAAGGCTGAGCGATGAAAAGACGGCGCTGGAAGAGAAAAACAAGTTTTATCAAAAGCAGCTTGAAGAGCTCGTTGCTCTCAGGACACAATCGCTTCAGAAAGCGATGCAGGGGATTATCTATCTTCTGACCTCCGTTGTCGAGACCCGCGACCCGTATACCGCCGGCCATCAGCTCAGAGTCGGCAATCTTTCCGCCGCCATCGCAAAAAAACTGCAGCTGAATCAGGAAACCGTCGAACTTGTCAGGACGATCGGCTACATACATGATATCGGAAAGATCAGTATCCCGGCTGAAATTTTGTCAAAACCCGGAAAACTGACCTCTCTGGAAATGGAAATGATTAAAATCCACGCTCTCAAGGGTTACGAAATGATTTCTAAGGCAAATCTGCCGGACATCGTCGGTCAGGCAATCTACCAGCACCATGAACGTCATAACGGCAGCGGTTACCCGCTGGGCATCAAGGATAAGGACATGATCACCGAGTCTCGAATCCTGATCGTCGCCGACGTGGTCGAGGCGATGATGTCCCACCGTCCGTACAGGCCGGCTCTTGGCCTTGAGACGGCACTCGCGGAAATCGAAAGCAACGCGGATATCCTATTCAGCGGACAGGTCGTAGCCGCCTGCACCAGCCTGTTCCGCAACGACGGGTATGTGATTGACAATGACGAAAAGATTGTGCACATTCCGCTGTAGACAGAAAAGGACGGCCAATGGCCGTCCCCAGGGTATGTTTTGCAGTCTGCTTTGAATTTTGTATGGGCGTCCATCGGGCGTCCTTATGCTTATATATTCCCCAAAAACACGTATTTCAGATTCACCTGCGCGATATCCCGGAGCCTGTAGAGCGTTTCCGGCGGGGTTGGTGTTTTGTCCTTATACTGATATCTCGGGAAAAACCGCGACAGGTGCAGCGGGATATCGGGGCTGACGCCGCAGAGCCAGCCTGACAGCGCCGCCATTTCGTCCTCGCTGTCGTTTTCGCCGGGGATAATGAGCGTCGTCACCTCCACATAGCAGCTTTTTGCAGAGAGCGCGATCGTTTGCTTGACGGTCTCCAGCCCGCCGCCCAGCTTTTTGTAAAACGCTTCCGTAAAGCCTTTCAGATCGATGTTCATGGCGTCGATATACGGCAGGATATCACAAAGCGGCTTTTGGCAGATATAGCCGTTCGTCACCAGCACGTTTTTCAGCCCCTGCCGATGGGCAAGGATGGCGCAGTCAAAGACGAACTCATATCCGATAAGCGGTTCATTGTAAGTGTAGGCGATGCCGGCGTTCCCTCTCGGGCGCAGCGCCAGCGCTTTTTTGACAAGCTGCTCCGGCGTCATTTCATATGTCTCGGCCGTCCGGCTGTCCGCCATGGAAATATCACAGTTCTGGCAGAAGGGGCACCTCAGGTTGCAGCCGAAGCTGCCGACCGACAGGATATTGCTGCCGGGCATAAAGCGGTAAAGGGGCTTTTTTTCAATAGGGTCCAGGGCAAGGGACGTAACCCTTCCGTAATTGACGGCGGTCACCTTGCCGCCCACGTTGCCCCGCGCGCCGCAGAAGCCGGTATGGCCCTCCTCGATAGTGCAGCTATGGGGGCAGATGTCACACAGCACCCTCATGTGTGGCGCACCACCTCGAAGCGCTCCAGGCTGATCTTTTCGCCGGGCCGGATGCCCGCCTTTTTTGACGCGATGGAGATCTGCTGCGAAACCGTGTCGACACCCTCCAGATTCGGCAGCAGCAAGCCGCGCTTATGGCCTGAGGAGACGATGACGCCGTAGCGCCTGACGTCCAATTCATTTTCCGATTCAATGGGTTCAGGGGAAGCCAGCACATCCACGCTGTAGACCAGATCAGCGAGTTCGTCGGGCCGCACCTTATCAAAACGCGGGTCCTCGGAGCAGGAGCTGACGGCGTTGCGCAGGATTTCCTCGGAAATGCTCGATGTCACCGGTGTGATCGTGCCGATGCAGCCCCGCAGATTGCCGTGCTTTTTCAGCGAGACGAAGACGCCAGCCCTATTGCTCATCATCTCCGCCGGAAGGCGCCCTGGCAGCGGCGCCCGCTTCCCCGTCCTTATAAAGTGCTCCACTGAGTACCGGGCGAGCTTTACATAATCATCTTCATTGTCTTTTATGTCTCTCATTCGCGCCTCTTCCAGCGCGAAATATTTCTCCAAAAAGCGTCTGTCCTGGTTTTCACCCTTCGGAATAAAGGACGCAACGCCGTAACCGACGCCAAAGGTCCCCTCATAGGACAGGAGCTCGGGCCCGACGTCAATGCCGTCAAACGCGCCGGCCAAAATGACACAGGAGCGAAGCCCGCATTCCGCCGCTTTCTCGGCAAATTCGGGCGTAAACGACAGGAATTTCAAAAAATCACCGGAGGCCATGGCCTGGGTGATCTCCCGGTCAAACTGCACACCTTCGTCGGCGTACCCGTAGGGACCTTCGGCCCGGACCTTATGGGACAGGTCACCGCTGGCTATCAAAACGACACGCCGGCCCGTTTTTTCGGCGGCGTCGCGGATGCACATACCAAACCGGTAATGGTCCGCCATCGGCAGCCCCGACAGCCCGGTGCGCACCAACTTGTAATCCGTGTACTGTTCATTGATGAATAAAAGCGGCAGCATCGTCCCGTGGTCCAGCGCCGCGCTCCTCTCCCCCTGGGTTCCGGCGGGGATGCCGTTTGTTAATGCCAGCATCTCCAGCTCGCGCACGAATTCGGTATCATACGCAGCCCTCGCTATAATTTCGGGCGCTCTGAACTGGCGCATATCCCCCGAAGCGCGTTCACCGGGTGAGATGTGGATATAATCGGCGTACATGACGCTGTGGGGAGAAGTGAGGACGATCGTCTCTGGCGCCAGTTCTTTGACCCTTCTGGCGACCTCCCTGAAGGAATCGGTCGTCTTTTGAATCCTCTTCTCCTCGCCCTTCCCGATCCCCGGCAATATGATCGGCGGATGGGGCAATATAAACGCTCCGATAATTGGCATGGTATCCCTCCTATCCGGAAAATTACCCGATAACAAACGCAACGACCAGTCCCAAGCCTGCGCCCACCACAACCTGCAGCGGCGAATGGCCGACAAACTCCTTCAATTTGTCCTCGGGTGACAGGTCCTTGCCGCCCATTGCTTCGATGAATTCGATCATGTCGTTTAAGATGACGGCGTGCTTTCCGGTCTCCTTGCGGACGCCCATAGCGTCATGCATGACAATAAAGGCCAGGATGACAGTAACGCCGAATTCAAAAGAGCCAAGTCCGTAAGTCATCGCGCATGTTGCAGTGAGTGCCGTAACGGTCGCAGAATGGCTGCTGGGCATACCTCCGTCTCCCACAAGACGCCTGACATGAAGCTTCCTGTTGATGACGGCGTAAATGATGGTTTTGAGGATTTGCGCAATCACCCAGGCGGAAACCCCGCTTACGAGCACTTTATTGCCGGCCAGCTGTTGAATCCAAATCATAAAACGCGTCTTCCTTTGTCTGTATTGACGTTATCATGCGGTGTCATACGACGGTTTCATGCGATATCCCCAACCCCGTTCAGGACGAGCCTTGGACGATAGGGGTACCTCTCCATAATCCTCTCCGTCGTGACACCCGACAGGACAAGCACCGTATCAAGGCCGCTCTCAATTCCCGCAATAATGTCCGTATCCATGCGGTCTCCGATCATGGCGGTCTCCTCGGAGTGGACGCCCAGCAGCCCGAGGCCTGTCCGCATCATCAGCGGATTCGGCTTGCCGATATAGTAGGCGCTCCTGCCGGTCGTCAGCTCGATGGGCGCAATCAAGGCGCGGCAGGCCGGTATGATCCCCTGCTCGCTGGGGCCTGTGAGGTCGGAGTTTGTACCGATGAGCCTGGCGCCGGCGGAAACAAGGTGAGATGCCCGGCAAATCTTTTCATAATTATAGCTGCTTGTCTCCCCCACAACGACATAATCTGGATTGACGTCATTGATCGTGATACCCACATCATGAAGCGCGTTAAACAGGCCCGGTTCCCCGATGACAAATGCGCTGCAGCCGGGATTCTGCCGACTTAAAAACTTCGCCGTGGCCAGAGCGCTTGTATAAAAGTGGCTTTCATCCACGTCAAGTCCCATGCGGGCAAGCTTCATTTGCAGCTCCTTCGGGGAGCGGCCGCTGGCGTTTGTGAGAAACAGGAACTTTTTATTTTCCCTGTATAGCCAATCGACAAATTCCTTTACGCCGGGCAGGAGGCGGTCACCGTGATAGATCACGCCGTCCATATCGATAATGTAACCTTTTTTTCCTCTGATCGTTTCCATGTTGTCACTTCCGCTGCTATATTTGTCTTTTATGGTCTCATTATATGGTCTCATTATAGGGAACACAGGCACGTCCGTCAATAAAATGCGGTAAAATCTTCATGCATTCCGCATATAAGTAATTATCTGTAAAATCATTTACATATCCGCGGAATGTGTGTTAAATTGCTAATATCAAACGTAAGATGGATTAAATTGGCGCAAAACGATT
>JAAYBH010000027.1 GCA_012718935.1 Clostridiales bacterium | reverse complement strand
GACGACGGACAGAGTGTCGGTGTCACCCACACAAGCGACATTGACATTTCCCCGGACGGGACATACACCCTCACAGATAGCAGCCTGGAGGTCTCGGAGGTGTCCGCCATCGCGATCCTTGAGCATTTACCGACCGCCGCAACAAGCTTAAATCATAACAACGGCGCGTACGTCATCAATTACCCGGACGCGCTGGTTGCGAACTGGTTCTATCCTGTGGAGGCGGCGTTCGCGGACAGCGGCGCGGTTATTGCGAGGTTCCTGATTGCAAAGGACATGAGCGCCGTTTACAGAGCGGACGACGACATTGAGCCTGTGCTGATCTTCGGCACGGCCAAGCCAATGATGACTTACGAAACGATACCCGCCTGCGACAACCCGGACGCCGATAATGAGGATGCCGCCGAGCCGTCCTTCGAACCGGAGCCGATTGTATATGCGGAGCTTACCAACGGCGTGAACCTGACCGTAGGGCAAATCAGCCAGGTGACCGCCGTCCTGCCGTGGGAGCTTCCGTACACGCTGAAGTGCGTGACGGCGGACACCGATGTCATCGAGGTGGACGAGAGCGGCGCAGTCAGGGCGCTCGCCCCCGGCGCCGCGGTCATTTTCTGCGCTATCACGGTTGACGACGGGTACAAGGAGTTTTCAATTGAGGTATCGGTGTCAACCGGCGAGGATGCCGGGACGGAGGTTATAAAGACGGACGGCGTCAGCTGAGAGGAAAGCGAGACCGGGCCAATGTTTACATTGATATCAGGAGCGACAGCCCCAAAAAACATATAACCAATACGGAGGCGCGGATTATGGAATATTTACTGTTCATTATCACCGGCATTGTTGTCGTTTTTATTTTAACGACCGTCATTTGGTGGATTTCCGCCAGCAACGGGTTCAAGCGCAAGTCAATTAAAATCAATGAGGCGTTAAGCGGCATCGAGATTGCCCTGACAAAGCGATTTGATATGCTGACCAAATTATTAGACGTGGCAAAGGGCTACGCCAAGCACGAAACAGACCTGTTCACCCAGGTCATCGAACTCCGGCGCGGGATGTCTGTCAATGAAATCAACGAGAAAAGCGCACAGCTTGACGCGCTGAGCACCCGGATATTCGCGGTGGCCGAGAGCTACCCGCAGCTGCGCTCAGCCGATGTGTTCCGTGAACTGCAATCGGGCGTTCGTGACGCGGAGGAGCATTTGCAGGCGGCCAGGCGCTTGTATAACAGCAACGTCACCGCGTTCAACACGGCCGTGGAGATATTCCCCACAAGCGTCGTCGCGAAATCGCAGCATCTTGTGAAGCATGAATTCTTCATAGCGGCAGCGGCTGAACGCGAGGACGTTAAGATGACCTTTTAGGCCGGGAGGGATAAGCTATGGAACTATGGGCGGCGGCGGTACTTTTTATCGTCTGCGCGGTGGTTGCTGCAGCGGCGGGGACGCGGTATCGCAAAAGCAGGAAAACCGGATTTGTTGTTCTAACGGTGGCTGCGTCGCTGCTGGCGCTTGCGCTGCTTGCCTACTCCGGGTTGACGCTGATTCTAATTGGCGGGGTCATGGACATGCCGGCGGCGGACACCGTCTGCCGAGGGGAAGCTGTGTTGACTTCCATTACAAGACCGAAGGCGTTTATATGAGACGTATTATTGTGGCGGTTATCATTCTTTTGGCCATGACCGTTTCATTGACCGGCTGCATGGGTGATGTGGCAGAAGTGACGGTTGCGATAAAAAACACTACCGGTTATGAGCTCAAATGGGTCGTTTTCAATATACCGCAGTCCTCCGGTACCTACAGTCCCATGCATGAGATTATAACCGCAGAGGGCGCGCCTCTGGAACCGAATGAGATGCGCGAAGTCGTCATTTCGCTTGTAGATACTGATTTTGGAAACTCCGGCGCCGCACTTGTTGGCCTCAAAGACGACGGAAGCTCGTCTTCCCTGGAGTCCGTGACAGGCGAAGTTATCCTGAAGCGCGGGACCAATCGTTTTAGAATTACCCATGACGGCGAGGCCTTCGTTATCACGGCCGCCGACGATTTGGACAGCGAAATAAATGGTGAAACGGAGGAAGCCCGATTTACACTTTTCGCTGACTTCTCCGCCGGTTCGACCGATACGGAACCCCGTCTTAAGGAAATACCGCATCCGCCGGGAGAAGACATGCCGCCTTCAAACGCGCTTGTCGCTTTTTTTCTGGCTGATTCCTTGTCTGAATGGACAGGGCTGGATTTCACCTTGAACGATGTGACGTTCGGCGAGGACAGTATCACTGTCGACTGGTCGGCGGATTCGACGCTGATCGCCGGACTGGATGGCTGGGAGCAGAAGGAGGGGTTCCGTTTCTTTGACGCTGTCAGCCTGAACTGGTTCATGATGGACAGCCTGGCGCGGACGTTGAAACACAATCTGCCGGTTACGACGGTTTACTACTGCTTGGACGGCGGGCCCGTCACCTTCCAAAACCCGGAGGACATGGCCGCGCAAGGGTTTCCCGAATTGCCGGTTGACGAGCCTTATGAGGGCAGCGCTTTTTATGCCGCGCAAGCCAAGGGTTAATCAACATCTAAAAAAAGAGTAAGGTGTGAAACTGTGAAAGAACTAACCGACAAATGCGAACACTGCGGGAACCTCAACAGGAGTGGCGCGCTGCACTGCGACATATGCGGAAAGGGCCTTTCCGCAAACCTTGCCGTCATGTTTAAAAAATACACGAGAAAAACTTGTGTTCGTTTTATTCTTTGCGGCGTGAGCGCCATAGTGACCGCTGTTATGATTATTGCTTTAGGGGACACCTCTTCCGCACTTTTTGCGATATTAACATTTCTAGCGTTCGGTTCCTTTTTGGTATTCTTAAGTTCAGGCATATCGTCTTTATCTGCACGATCCAAGTACAGATACAGCGACAATGCCGAGCTTGCTCTGGAGGAGAAACCGGAAAACGGGGAGTCAGGAAAGCCACGTCTAAACGATGAAGAGCTTGTCAAATCTATGGACCATTACAGCAAGCGGATGAGGAATTTCCTGCTATTATCCCTGCCGATATTAGCAGCGGCAATCGTTGCGTTTAGTATAACGGGTGAAGAGTTTTCCGTATATTCATCTGCGGGTATCGTTTTGACAATCATCTTTCTCATTTTAGTTGCAAAAGCTATAATTTCCGGCGGTAAGGTAACGGAAGTGTTTAAGGTCAACGTTGTATGTGACGCGCTGGCGGGCGCAGTCGACGGCTGCGTTTACAGGCCGGAATTGTCTATCAGCAGACAGCGCATAGAAGCCACAGACCTTTTCAGCGGTTGGAACAAATTCCGCGGCAACGATTACATCAGGGGAATGTATAACGGGCATCAGATTGAGATTTCGGATATTCATTTGGAAGAAGAGTATGAAACGGGCAGCGGGGATAATACGGAAACGGTCACACGGACAATTTTTCAAGGGCCTTGGATAACCTGCAGATTAGGCAGAAAACTGCCTGCGGTAGTCCGCCTGCGCGAAGGTTCAGACAAGGGTAACGCTGAAACAGAAAATGTTGCCTTCAACAGTAAATATGCCATCAATACCGACGACCCGCATTATATGTTCTATGTGCTGACGCCTCATTTCATGGAGTATATAACAGCCGCGGACGAAGCGGCGAAAGCACGGACTTTCTTTTATTTCGCGGGCGATACGGCGCATATAGCGATTGACAACAGGCATGACGCTTTTGAGGTGCCGGCGAATAAGGAAGCAAGGAACAATCCTGCGATAGCCAGGGAGCGAATAAAAAGCGAAATGAAATACATCACCGACATTTTAGACGTCCTTTTGTTAAATAAAAATCTGTTTGACGGGAATATATCTCAATCTCAATCGAACTCATAAAACGCCGTGATCTTTTCCTTGCAAATATAGGACTTTTCAATTATAGTTAAAGAAGGCATACGAATAAATCTGAATTTCGAGGTTACTATGAAACAAATTGATACGCTTGACAATTGGTATAAGTTCGCCGACATGCTTTCTGCTGCCGGTTACCGGCTTTCACCGTCACAGGGTGATAACAAGAGCCCGGAAGGCTTTCTGGTCCAATTCTTAGCTTCCGGACGTCCTGATCTCGAAATATACACCTGTGACACTGACGTGTATAACGCGATGCTGAAATACAAACCGGAAGGGTTCGAACGCGGCTGACTCTTTTTATATTACGGAAGACCATATTCAGAAAAGCGCAAAGAAACAGTCGGTGTTACTACCGGCTGTTTATTCCTGTAGAGAAATGACGCGAATATTTTCTTCAGGATAGCCACGGAAAAAGAACGAGGGGACCTGTCAGAATGTGCGCAGTACCGGCAAAAGAACATAATACAATTTGGAATGATCGATTTATCAGTATCCTGATAATTAATTTTGTCATGAATATGGGTCAGTTTATGATGAATGCGCTGATCCCGAAATACGCTTATTTTCTGGGTGCGAATGCGGCCACTGTCGGTATAGTGTCAAGCATGTTTGCCGTTACTGCGCTAATCATCAGACCGGTTGCAGGGCCGGCTATGGATTACTACAGTAAAAATCGGCTTTTGACGGCATCTGTGAGCATGATAGCCGTTGCTTTTGTTGTTTACGGATTATCTAAGGATGTGACTGCCATTATTATAGCCCGTCTGTTCCACGGGCTGGGCATAGGCGTTGCCGTACCCCTCGGCCTGGCAATGGCAACCAACGCAATTCCGGAAGAAAAAATGGCGTCGGGTGTCGGAATTTATTCAATGGGCGCAGCGGTTGCCACAGCTGTTGGTCCCTGGCTGGGATTGAAGCTGATGGAACGGCTGGGGTATAACAATACATTTTTTATAACAGCAGCGTGGCTGGTGCTGTGTGTGCTGCTGACACTGCGGATGAAGTCGAATACGCCCGTGCGCCATTCGCGGTTCAGGATTAAGCTCGATCGAGTGTTTGTGACGGATGTTATCGTACCTACCACCATTATTTTTCTTGTCACCTTCGCCTATTCCAGCATTAGTTCTTTCATCGTCATATACGCCGGCCTTATGGATATCGACCAGGTCGGTTTATATTTCACCGCGTATGCGATCTCTCTTCTTATTTCGAGACCGATCAGCGGGGCGGTCGCCGATAAATACGGTATTGGCAAGGTGATTATCCCCGGGCTGCTGATTTTCGCCGCTTCGTTCATCATCATTTCATATGCGAGAACGCTCCCGATGTTAATTCTAACAGGCGTCTTGTGTGCGTTCGGGCATGGCGTGTGTGTTCCGACCTTGCAGGCGCTCTGTATGCTTCTTGTCCCGAAACAACGGCGGGGAGCGGCTGGAAATACCAATTATATTGGCTCGGACAGTGCGTATCTGCTTGGCCCCACCGCAGCAGGCTTCATTATTACAGGCATCCAGAATATTACAGGCAGCGAGCTGTCAGGATATCAGGGGATGTACAGAATGATGGTGATTCCGGTTATCGCCGCGCTTCTGTTTTTCATACTGGCAAGAAAGTTTATTCGCGAAAAGCTCGCCAAGCAGGAAACAGCTGGTGACATTGTCGGTATTGACACCCCATAAAAAAAAGGAACCGGTCCTTGATTTTGAAATACTGTTCAAAATCAAAGGGCCGGTTCAATATATAGAGATTAAATACTGTGTTCGGCGCGGGAGATGATGTCTTCCTGCATTGCCGGAGTCATATCTACGAAATATGCACTGAATCCGGCGATACGAACAACGAGGTTATGATACTCATCGGGTTTTGCCTGTGCTTTTCTCAGTGTAGCAGAATCTACGACATTGTACTGTACTTCCATGCCGCCCTGTTCAAAGTATACCTTAGTGACATCTTCGAGCTTTGTAATGCCGTCTTTGCTTCTCAGCGATGTGGGGTGGATTTTCAGATTGAGAGCCATACCGTCCATGAAACGCGAATGATCAAAGCTGGTGGACGAAAGGAATACAGAGGTTGGTCCGTTGACGTCTCTACCCTGTGCAGGACTGGAAGCGTCTGCAATAGGCGTACCCGTCTTGCGTCCGTCCGGCGTTGCCCAGGTAATCTCGCCCTGTACGACATGGTCTGAGGCTCCGAATGTACCGCACTTATACACTTTGCAGCGGTGTGTTGAGAAGGCTCTGGAAATATTATAATACAGATCGACAACATACTTCATTTCAGCGTCAGCATAAGGATCTGCGTTGCCGTAATGAGGAACTTCGTTGAGGATTTTCTGGCGCAGCGGCTCATAGCCCTCCCAGTCGGCAAGGATTGCGTCCAGATACTCTTTTCGGGAAACAAGCTTCTTGTCAAAGACCATGTATTTCAGCGCAGTCAGGCTGTCAGCGGTCGTTGCAAGCCCGGTTGCTGTGCCGCCGTAAGAATTGTACTTTGCGCCGCCTTCAGATACGTCCTTACCGCTTTCCATGCAGCCCGTGGTCGAAATGGAGAGGTTCGGAAACGGGAATAGTCTTGGATATTCATGCTCTGTGTAATTGTTAAGTGTTGCAGACCATGTCAGCATCCATGTTGCAATTTTTTCAAACGCAGCACGGACGTCGCTCATGGATTTCATGTCAGTCAGATATCCGGAACGCACTTTTTCGGGCGCCTGAGCTCCGTTCATGGGGTTAATGCCGTTGTTCAGCGCCATGTCCAACGCAATAGCCCAGTATATGCCGCTATGAGACATAGATGACCCGTTGGGAGCCGGATAATCACATCCTGAGCCGGTGATTTCCTGGCAGCCGATAAACGCAAAGTTTCTTGCATCCTCCAAGGAGAAGCCAAGCTCACGCACAATTGCGGGTACGATGACTTCATCATTCTGAAGCAGCGGCAGCCCGCCGACGCGCATGGAAGTTGCCATGGCGCAATCCCAGATTTCCTTCGGCGTATTCTTGTTGATGCGCAGTGAAACTGTCGGCTCATGCAGTTCAAGGCGTGACATAGCTTCCAGAACCATATAGGAAACGGGGTTTGTTGCGTCCTCGCCGGTCTCGGGGATGAGGCCGCCGATGGTGGTATGCTGACCAAGGTGCCCGACACCAGCGGTCTGCTGCATCTTGCCAAAGCCGCCGCCATAGAAGGTGTTGATTTTGAGGAAGAACGCATCGACAAGTTCCTGGGCCTCGTCCAGTGTGATTCTGCCTTCTTCCAGGTCATTTTTCAGGTACGGCCATGTGTACTGGTCAAATCTGCCCATGCTTGTGACGCCGGGATCGTTGTCAACCTTTAGGAAAACATTATACATCATGACCTGCTGACAAGCTTCCCAGAAGGTGCGCGCCGGGTTCAAAGCGATCCAATCAAGGCCCTCAGCCATCTTTTCAAGCTCAGCTTTTCTCTCGGCAGTAGCCGCTGTCTTTGCCTTTTCTCTTGCGCAGTCAGCATAACGGCGTGTCATAGTAATTGCGCCGTCACAGGCAACAGTAGCAGCCTTGTAGAAAATATACTTGCCCATATTGTCGCCCTGAACATTGCCTTCGTGCGCATCAAGCCAATCCTGAGCCTGCTTGCGGATATCAGCGTAACCCCTCTTCAGGATGTTCTGGAAGCCGGGAGTCAGATGACCCGGAGGCAGCATTGTTGGGAAGCCGCCGACTTTTCCATAGTCCGAAGCCTGGAGCTTGAAAAAGTCCTGTGCGCCGTCCGGCAGCCATTCTTCAGGCATAACGTTCCCGTATGCAGCCATCTGCTGTTTAAAAATATCACGCAGTTCTTTCAGATCTGCCGGGGAGACAGCCAGCTTCTGATGAGAGTAAAGCGGGTCATCATCGGGAGCGTGATGTAAGCCGTCAGCCTCAATAGGCCAGGTGTTTTCAATATCCGCCATAATCCACATTGTGCCGTTGGCGGCGCCCCAGCCCTTGTTTCCAAGGTCTCCTGCAAAATACTCATCTTCTCTGATATCAATAGGCATTTTGGAAATGATATAGAGCGATATGTAAGGCTTCTCAAGCATTGGCGGGAAATTATGATATTTCTGCATTGCTTCCAGCTTTAAACGAGCCTTTTCTGCATCCGCTACGATAACTCTGTCACGGACCTTGTCGCGCATTCTTTCAATGCGCTCGGTGCATGGTTTAAAGATATACATAGAATTCATCCTTTCGCTTGACTCTTCATGCAGTCATTGTATCAAATAAAATGCCATTTGTGAACCGCAATTCAAATACATATTGCATCGAAATTTCGGCTCGGCTATGCTGCGAGG
>JAAYBH010000181.1 GCA_012718935.1 Clostridiales bacterium | reverse complement strand
ATAAATCCCCCACCGTCGAGTACAGCCGGCCGGCGCCGTAAGCGCCCTTGACGGAGTTGGCTGTATCGGCGATGATGTCGCCCTCGGGTGTATAATAACGCACAGGCGCTCCCGGGCGGATATGGCCTTTGGCCATATTCTCCGGCGGGCTTCCGATGCTCAAAATGCCGGTATCCTCCATTCCCAGCGGCTCGAATATATTCTGCGCGAGATAGTCGCCGTACGGCATGCCGCTGACTTTTTCAACAATATATCCCAGAATGAGATAATTTGAGTTGGAGTAGGAGTATTTCGAGCCGGGTTCAAATTTCAGGGGTTCCGTTTTGATCAGGTTTATGAGCTGACGCTGACTCACCTCCTCATACGGAATAGAGGAGATTATTGTCGGATAATCGTTGAGGTAATCCAGAATTCCGGAGGTGTTCGTCAGAAGGTTCCAAATAGATATCCCGCCGCCCCGCGTAAAATCCGGTATATATTGTGAGAGCTTGTCGTTAATATCGAGCAGCCCCTTTTCGTACAGCTGCATGATTGCCATGGATGTAAACTGCTTTGTTACCGAGCCGACAAGAAACTTCGTATCCGGGGTGTTTTCAACCCTTGTCTCAGCGTTTGCCATACCGTAACTCTTGCAGAATATTATCCGTTTACCCCGTCCGATCAGGACGCTGCCGGAAAACTCCGGGTATTCCGCGAAGAACCTGTCGATAAGCCCCGGCAGCTCAGCCGGCGGAGGCGGTGCAGGCAATAATACCTGCTCGACTGGAGCCGGTGTAAAAACAGGTACATCGCCAGGCGTGGGGACTGCCGACTCGGTCGGCAGTAGCGCTGCCGGCTGTTCCGGTAATGCGTTCGATGGCAGCACCGGCGTTTCGAAAGCGAAGCAGCCGGTGAGAAGGCGCAGCGCGAGAACCGTTGCGACGACGAGTTTTCTCATGCGCAGACCTCCCTTCGATAAAATCCATTCCTATCATACAGCACGATCCAAGTATATGCAAATATACTCTTTTCAACACAAAATACCTCCCGCTGGTGCGGAAGGTTTTCCCGTTTTCATTTACGATACCTTGAGCCACTGCTCCTGGGCGCCGTTCCAGCGGGCGTACAGGAGTCTGGCGATGAGCTGCTTTGGGACCACGGCGCCGGCAAAGCGGAACGCCGAGTTGATAAAGCCGGGAATATATATTGAATATCCCTTCAATATACGCGAAATGGTGCGGCGCGTCACTTTTTCAAGGCGGTTTGTTGTCACCTCACCCCAGAACCCCTGGGCCGCGATTCCGCTGAGGGCTTCAGGCGTCGTCGGCAGTCCGCCGGGGCAGAGGGTCAGGACCGACACGCCCAGGGGTTTGAGTTCCTGCCCCAGGGCGCAGGCAAATTCACGAAGAAAGCTTTTCGAAGCGGCGTATGTCGCCTTCAGCGGCATCGGGTAAAAAGAGGCGAGGCTCGAGACAAACACCAGGTAAAAGCGCTTGTTTTCGATCCGGTGCTTCAAAACCTTGTGGGTGATCCGAAGCGTCGCTTCCACGTTGAGCCGAACGATTTTAAGGATGCTCTCCGTGCTCCGTTCAAAAAAGCCACCCTCAAAATCGACGCCCGCGATGTTAAGGAGCATCTCAAATCGGACGTTATGCGCACCGGCATATTGGAAAAGCGCATCCACATCCTTATCGTCGGTCAGGTCGCATGGTTTTGTCAGGACTCTCACCGGATAACGGCTTGTTAGCCCCTTTTCGAGGAGCTCCAGCCCCGACGCGTTGATGTCGGTCAGAAGCAGATCATAACCCCGCCTGGCACAGTCGACGGCAAAGGCCCTTCCGAGGCCGCCGGCTGCTCCCGTAATCAGGACAAACACTCTTCACTCACCCCGAATCTGATATGACACAGGCTTTCGCTTATTTCGAAAAGCTTCACTGCGTTCTTCCTGTTGACTTCTCCGCTGTGCTTCATAAGACCGCCTGCGCCGTGATACAGTCCTTCCGCTTTCTGTCCGGTGCAGATCATGTCTCCATAGACCCTGGCCGGCACCGAAGGATCCACGCCGTGCCTGCTGCGCTGCTTCCAGACAAAATCCACGAGCTTTCCGGTGTTCTTGCTGCCGATTTCCGTCCGGACCAGCCCCGGATTAATACCGTACGCCCGGATGCCCTGGCCGGCATAACGGCTGTTGAGCTCAAAGGCCGTGAGCATATTGCAGAGCTTCGATTGCTTGTAGGCGTAAAGCGGTCGGTATCGCCTTTGAAACATCAGGTCCTGCCAGTTCATTTTCATCAGCTTATGAGAGCCGCTGGAGGTGAACAAAATCACTCCGCCGCCTTTGACGAGAGGCCCAAATAGCTCGTGGGTCAGTAGAAAACCCGACAGATGGTTGAGGGCAAACTGCTGCTCATACCCCTCGCCCGTCGTCATGTACCAGCTTCTGACGCAGCCCACGTTGTTGACGAGGGCCGCGAGTTCCCCTCCGTTATTGCGTAAAAGATCGCTTTTAATTCTGCCCGCCAGGCGCACGACCTCAGTCTGCTGCATGAGATCGCCCCAGAAATAGGTCACGTCATACGCGGGATTTATTAAGAGAAGCTTTTCCCTGGCAGCACGGCAGTTTTTCTTACTGTGCCCCAGGCCGATGACCCGGCAGCCCCTCATCAGCAGCTCGGCGCAGACAGCAAACCCGATCCCGGACGTCGCCCCCGTCACCACAACCGTTTTCATAATTAACTCCTTCCTTGGAGAAAACGGTGTTTTTCATAGTGAATTGCATCGCAATTCGCTGTGAAAATGGCCGCCGTCATTTTTGGCGGCCAAACCGATTTTTCTCAAGCGTGAGAATTTATTCTCACGCGAACCATTTCCATGCATGCCAGAAGCCGAGGGCGCCGGCGCTTGCAGCCATGACAATATAACCGATGATGAAGCTGACGCCGAGGGCGATCAGGGCGATCAGGGTCACAGTGCGGAGCTTGCGGCGCGTCACGTCCTTCACCATGGGGTGCTTGGCGAGGGGCGGGAATTTGCCGTCGGACATCATGTTTTTATGCCATCTCCTGTAAGCCTTTCCAAGCTGATTCGTCAGCGTCCAGCTGTATACCGTCACAACGGCTAGGAGAACGCCGAAGGCAAGCAGGGTCACGCCCAAGATGACGCCGCCGATATACGGCATCGGCGGGAGAAAGATAATACCGGCCGGGAGCAGCGGACGTATAAACAGGCTGAGACCGCAAACCGCCGAGCCCAATGCGGCGGCACCGAGAACGATAGCCCATGCGTAAAGAACGATAAAGAAGGAGACGACAAATATATCGGCAAAGACGAGCCCCGTTCCAATGACAATTTTGCCGCCTTTTCTCTGATCTGCCTTTATCCCGACGGGTTTAAACTGCGCCGCGATTTCCTTCGGCTTACCGAGCTTCGCGGCAATTTCCTCCTCCGTATAGCCGTCCGCCATTTTTCGCATGAAATGCTCGTCATATTCGGCGAGGATTTCATCGATATCCTCTATATTACCGGATTTCAAATAACTGCTCAGTTCATTCAGGT
>JAAYBH010000180.1 GCA_012718935.1 Clostridiales bacterium | reverse complement strand
TTTGCCAATGATTATCAAGCCGGTGCAAAACATGTTGTAATAAAGCCCGGATTTCGTTATAATTTCCTGTAAAAGATTCTCTTTCAATTCTTGAATAGCGGAGTAGCTGCAGAAGGGGTTATCGGCGGATGCGTATGGTAATCAGAAAAGCGGTTCGGGAGGATATCCCTGAACTGACGGCCATTTACGACGGGGCAAGGCAGTTCATGCGTCAAAGCGGCAATATGGACCAGTGGACGAACGGTTACCCCGGAGAAGATATTATCCTTGAGGACATCAGGAATGGCAACAGCTATGTCTGCGCAGACAGCGGGACGATCGCCGGCGTATTCAGCTTCATTTTGGGGGAGGACCCCACATATTCAAAAATCTGCGAGGGGCGCTGGCTCAACGATGACCCGTACGGCACGGTCCACAGAATAGCTGTGCAGGCTCACAACAAAGGCGTCGCGTCCGTCTGCCTGAACTGGTGCTTTGAAAAGTGCGGCAATGTGAGGATCGACACCCATCGCGACAACGCGCCGATGCAGAAGCTGCTGCTGAAAAACGGCTTTATCTATTGCGGCATCATTTATCTCACAGACGGCTCTGAGCGCCTGGCTTATCAGAAAAGTGTATAAAAAGTATAAAATCGAGAAGGAGGTCTCTCAATTAATGGGTGACCTCCTTCTCGATTTTAACGTGCTTGCGCGTTCTTATCTGTCAAGCAACAATATCTTCTCCGGCGGTATATGGAGATAATGAGGCAACACCGCCATCGCCTCATATTTTTCGCGGCTCATTTCGAGGCGCAGCGTTTTACCTGTTTGTGAGCCCTTTTTTTTGATCAGAAGGATATAGCTGAAGGTGTCGCGGAGGGTACTGACGATTTCATATTCATATGAATTCGGGAGACCTTCGTCGTCGGTCAGCGCGATGTCGTGTGCCCGGATACCGACAAATTCTGTAGTTGCGGTGGATTTGCCGCCGCAGTCGAGCGTCATATCCCAGTCACCGGCGAGGATCGAAGGCCCTGAGACTTCCCGAACAGGGGAAATATTCTTGCAGCCGGTCAGAAGGCAGGCGTCATAGGACTGGGGGTCGTTGAAGAGTTCCCATTTGTCTCCGCCGGCGGCAACCGAGCCGTTCGAGATGATCCGGACACTGTCGCACAGCCTGTAGACCTCGTCCCTGTTGTGGGAGACAAAGAGGGAAGTACCGCCAAAGCTCGCGAGGATGCCGCCGAGTTCCTGCTCCAGCTGCCAGCGCAGATAACTGTCCAGGGCTGAAAACGGCTCGTCGAGCATCAGGATATTCGGCTTGGACAAGAGGATGCGCGCCAAAGCCACCCGCTGCTGCTGACCTCCGGATAATTCGGAAGGATAGCGGTGCTGCAGTCCCTCAAGACCCATCAGCGCGAAGATGTCAGACGCTTTTTTTATCTTTTTCTTATAATCACGGGTGTCGCTGATTACGCAGAGGACATTCTGCTCCGCCGTCATGTTTGGAAAGAGAGCGGCGTTCTGAAACAGATAACCGGCCCGGCGTTTCTGCGGGGGCAGGTTAATTTTTTTATCCGAATCGAAAAGCGGCACGCCGTCAGAGATAATGATTCCCTCGTCGGGCGTTATGATACCGGCAATGCATTTGAGCGTCATACTTTTCCCACTGCCGGATGCACCCAAAAAACCGACGATCTCACGGCCGGCTTTAAAACGGATATCAAGCCGGAAATCCGGCCATTTTTTTCTGATATCGACCTCGAGGGGCACTCAGATACCCCCCTTCGCCACAGGAAGGCTTTTTTTTCGCCGTTTCAGAGGCCTGTCTGCCGCCATGTTGACGATAAGCAGCACGGCAAAGGAGATGGCGAGGTTGATCAGCACGTATTTGTACGCCAGCGCGTTGTTGCCGGCGGCCATTGCCGAATAAACGGCAACAGAGAGGGTCGTCGTTTTCCCGGGGAGATTGCCGGCCAGCATGATCGTTGCGCCGAACTCGCCGAGGGCCCTGGCGAAAGCCAAAACGGTTCCGGCGATGATGCTGTAGCGGCAGTTCGGCAGGATAATCCGCCAGAAAATGAAGGTATTCCGGAGCCCCAGGGTCTGAGCCGAGTAGATGAGAGTCTTGTCGAACTGCTCAAAAGCCCCGCGCATGGACCTGTACATCAACGGAAAAGCCACAACCGTCGAGGCGATGATCGGCGCGTACCAGGAAAAGACGACCCTTGTGTTAAAAGCGGCCATCATAAACTGCCCGGCGGGACCGTGAATTCCGAAGAAGACGAGAAGGAAGAAGCCAACGACTGTAGGGGGCAGGACCATGGGGAGCGTCAGGATACCGTCGGCGATACCTTTGAGAATCTTGCCGAGCCTGACGACGTAATAGGCGGCGGCGATCCCGATAAAAACGGCGAAAACCGTCGCGATGAGCGCCGTTCGCAGCGATATCCAAAGCGGGGACAAATCCATGGTCCCACCTCCTCCGTTTGCGTTTAGCTGGCCAGGAAGCCGTATTTTGTGAAGACTGCCAGGCCTTCGGCTGACTGCAGATATTTAATGAAATCTGCGGCAGCGGTCTGCTGAGTGCTGGCTTTGACAATGCCGACGGGATAAACGATGGCTTTGTGCGTATCGGCGGGTGCGGAGGCGACGACCTTCACAGAGTCGTCAGAAGCCGCGTCCGTCGAGTAGACAACACCGCAATCCGCCTCGCTGGCGGAGACCCAGGAGAGAACCTGCCTGACATCGGTGCCGAAGACGGCCTTTGCAGACACCTTGTCCCACAGGTTCAGAGCTGTGAAGGTATCCTGCGCGTACTGGCCGGCCGGCACGCTGGCCACATCGCCGAGGGCGACCTTAAATACGGCGTCTGTCGCCGCGTCTTCAAATGCGCTGATTGAGAGCGCTGAGTCGGCGGGAACAACGAGAACAATCTCGTTTTTCAGGAGCTTGACGATGGAATCGGACATCATCAGTCCCCCGTCGTTCAGCGCGTCCATCTGCTTGTTCGCAGCTGAAAAGAATATATCAGCCGGCGCGCCGTTTTCGATCTGTGACTGAAGTGCGCCGCTGGAACCGTAGCTGACAGTGATTTTGACGTTAGGCGCCACAGATGCATAATTGGATATGACCTCGTTCATGGAATCGGTCAGGCTGGCAGCCGCAAGAATAGTGAGCTCCGCTGGCTCAGCAGCCGGTGACGGAGACTGGACCGGCGCCGTGCTGCCGCAGGCGGCAGTCCCGAACATCATCATTATGATAAGTAAAAGCGCAATAGTTTTTTGCATGATTATTATTCTCCATAATACAGTATATTTCATGTGAATTCAATTCTATCCGCCGTTGTTTATGCAGTTGGAAATCACAGTGTATTTCATAAAGCGCTGCCATCATATAACGACAAATAGCGTTTATATAAGTTTGTCACATGATGCTTCCATGTTATAATGTGACAAACATAAAGTCAACTTGAAATGTTAGATATATTTATTTATTTATGTGCGTTTGTTGTGCTTATTTCATGTGTTATTTACTTCTCGGTGAAAAATGATATAATAATTAAGAATAACAGTGCCTGTTCAGCATCAATGCAAAAGACGGGAGCGATGTTTTTATGAACAGCGATCTTTTGAGCACACAGGAAGTCGCCGGTATTCTTAAAATTGCAAGAAACACCGTATATGAACTCATAAAAAGAGGTGAGCTTACCTGCTCGAAGGTCGGTAAGCAAATGCGCATTTCGCAGTCGGAAGTCGATG
>JAAYBH010000026.1 GCA_012718935.1 Clostridiales bacterium | reverse complement strand
TTGTACAGCCTTTCGTACTGGTCGACCATATCGGGAACGGTGATGACATCAATCTGTCCGTCGTCGTCCGAAATAGCGCTTAATTTCTTCGGAAACCGTTCCTTATTATCCTGGATAAACTGGTCTGCCTGCTTAATTATGCTTTTGTCGCTCCGGTAGTTAATATCCATGTACAGGATACTCGCTTCGGGATAAATGTGTTCAAACTCAAGGAGGTAGGTGGGGGCGGCGCCGCGGAAGCGGTATATGGACTGGTCATCGTCGCCGACCATAAAGAGATTTCTGTTTTTTGACGCCAGCATGCGAATTATCTCATGCTGAATCTTGGAAGTATCCTGAGCTTCATCGATGCTGATATGAGTGTACTGGTTCTGAAAGTGCTCAAGCGCTTCCGGGTACTCGGTCAAAAGGTCATAGGCCATGGTGAGGAGGTCGTCAAAGTCCATGATTTTGTGGTTGATTTTATCTTCTTCATAGGCCTTATAAATTGTCATGAAATCAAACCCGAGCATTCCAAGGCAGTTAAGATTTGCTGTTTCCAGAGCAGCTTCGGCGTCTGAAAGCATCAGGTTTTTGACGAGCGTTATTCCGCTCTGGATATCCTTGACGATGTTTGTGGACGGATAATTTTCCGGTCCAAGGTCCATTATTGCCCTGCGGATAATGCGTTCGTTTTTTGCCTCGATTTCAGGGACATAAACCCCATACTTATCCTTGCAGTATAACGCGACCCTTGTGCAGAAGCTATGTATCGTCGAAAACTTCGGTTTATGGCCGTCTCCGTAGATATTATGAAACCGTCGCTTCATTTCTTCGGCGGCGGCGTTGGAGAAGGTTAAGTTAAGGATGCGGTCGGAATCGATGCCCGCACAATGAATCATATAGCCGGTACGGGCAACGATGACGGTGGTTTTTCCGCTTCCGGGGACGGCGAGCAAAAGGGTGGGGCCGTCCACGCGGCACATCGCCTTTTCCTGCTGCTCGTTCACATTAACTTTAAACCTGGCCTTGAAGCTCTCAAGGCTCATTTTTGTTTTCGACATTTTTCTTTCTCCGTCCGCGAGGTTTATCCGATTTCTTTCTGTTTTTCTTTTTTAATTCAAGCTCTCTGTCCAGAATAGCTTGCGGAATTTTATAGTTTTCCGGCAGATAAATCGTTGTGCCGTCCAACACAGCTTGTTCCAGCTCGCCGTTTTCGTAGAGCTTTTTCATGATGACTTTCGACACCTTGTTGTTCTTCGCGTATTCGCCAATTGGAATGTAGCCTTTTTTTCTGTACTCTTCCGTTAATTCCGGGTCGTCTTTACCGTAAATATACCGCCAGTTCACATACGAACCGCTCTTAACCCTTTTGTCGCTATCGAGTTTTAGTCCGTTTGGCAGGAACATTCTTCCGCCGGCCGTTACGGCTTCCGGAATCTCATCGTTTTCAAACATGGATATAACGCGCGCTTTTGATGCGCCGGTTTGTTTGCAATACGCATCCAGCGAAAGATAAACATCTTCAATGTAAGGGTACATTGTTTTGTCACCATGTTTTGGAAGAGGGGCGTCTTCCGGTATGAGAAGTGCTCTTCCAGTGCTGATGACTCCAGGTATCCGCTTATCCACAAGCAGCTTGCGTAAATTTGCCGGATGAATCTGATGCTTTTCGGCAAATTCGCCGGTTGAAAGGAACTTTTTTTGTGACTTCACATCAGCACCTCCTTACATCTATCTTTTACTGGATTGTACTACTCTATTTGATGTATGTCAAGAGATTTTTAAAAAATTTTTTATCCTGCGGCCTTTTTGTCCTGAAAGACGATGTTCACTTTTTCGCCTTCACGCTTTAATTCGGCGTCAAATTTGTTTCCTGCTTTGCTTACAAAGCCTTTGATTACGCCGCTGTTGCCATCTTTGATGATGCGTTTGACGATTGCTTCAGAAATGGCTTTACCGCATATTTTCTTTCCGACAGAGAATTTACAGCCTTCCTTGTACCCGGAACAGCCCCATCCCCAGGAATGCTCGACCATATTTTTGCCGCATATGGGGCATTTCAAATCTTTTTTGACCTCGGGGCCTGACCCAAAATCAAAAACGACCTTTCCTTCGTCCAGCTTAAGGCGTGCTTCGAATTCGCTGCCTGTCTTTGATTTAAAGCCTTTAATGACGTTAGTCGGCTTTAATTCAAGCAGCTTTTTGACAGCGGCGTCGGGAATTTCTTTGCCTGCGATTTTTTTGTTGATTGAGAACTTGCACCCGCTCTTGTATTCGGTGCAGCCCCAGCCCCAGTGAAATTCAAGAACGCTGCCGCCGCACAACGGACATTTACCAATACCTTCTTTTGTTTCTCCGCTCATAGCTTTTCCTCCTGATTTTGAGATGATTGAACACCAATTAATCGTTTGATTTTTTACCTGTTCTATAAATTTGTCATAATCGCCTTTATTGTCGGCAATTGCCGTCAGCTCTTTTTCCATGCGCGCTGTGAATTCCGGAGACATGAGCTCTGTGATTGGGAATATGCCGATAAAGGAGATGCCTTTCTCGGTAGCGTGGAATTGTTTTCCCTTGCGCTCTATGTAATCCCGCTTAATAAGCGTATTGATGATTTCGGCCCTGGTCGCTTCAGTTCCAATGCCCTCGACCTTGGGGTCTGCCATTATTTTAGCCAGCTCTTCATCCGGCAGGTCTTTGCCCGCTGCCTTCATTGCGGCAATGAGCGTTTTGTCCGTATAGCGCTTCGGAGGCTCAGTTTTTCCTTCTTTGCATTCGTATTCCCCGGATACTTTTTCTCCTTTTGCCAAAGAGGGGAGGAGTTCTTCTTTTGTTTTGACGTCGACGGCCATCCAGCCTTTTTTGATGATGACCGTCCCTTTGGATATAAAATCATGTTTATCAACCGCGGTCGTCACCGTTGTGTTTTCCAGGACAGCGTCGGGATATATCATGCGGATAACAGATTTGGCAATGAGGTCGTAAATCTTGCGCTGTTCGTCGTTTAAGGATTTCGGTGTTGACGTTGTGGAAATAATCGCAAAGTGGCTGTCTACCTTGCTGCTGTCAAAATAACGCTTGTCCGGGTCCTTCTTCATTCCGTCCAAATACGTCTTGTATTCAGGCATGGCTTGAAGCGCCTCAAGGGTTTTTACAACCACGGGGCGCATATCGTCATTCAGATATTGAGATTTCGACCTCGGATATGTCGTATATCCGTTGTCATAAAGATACTGTGCGATATTAAGGGTGTCCTCGGCGGTAAAGCCGTATTTATCGTTGGCGTCCATCTGGAGCGCGGACAGGCTGTAGAGAAGCGGGGCCTTCCGCGTTGTACGCTCCGATTTTATCTCAGTGACGACGCCGTTCTTTCCCTTGATTTCATTAATAACGGCAAGCGTGTCTTTTTTCTTCTCGAAACGCTTTTTTGAATGTTTCCCTTTATACGTTTCTTTCTTCGAGGTCGTGAAAGTCGCCTCTATCGTCCAGAACGGCTCGCTCTTAAACCCGCGAATGGCGAGTTCGCGGTCAACAATCATTTTTAGCACCGGTGTTTGAACGCGGCCGACGCTTAATACATTATTGCCCGGGTTCTTTAAGGTAATGCGTGTAGTAAGGTTTATACCAATAAGCCAATCGTAGACGCTGCGGGCACGCCCGGCTTTTTCAACCCCGTAAATCTCTGACGACGGTTTCAGTTTATCAAAAGCTTCCTTGATTCCTTCTTCCGTCTGCGATGTGAAATGAGCCCGTTTAAACGGCTTTTTACATTTGTTTGCCTCGTAGACGTATGCGAAAATAAGCTCGCCTTCGCGGTCAAAGTCGGTGGCGTTGATAATATATTCCGCTTCCTTAAACAGCTCTTTGACAATTTTGCGTTGCTGGTCAAGTTTTGCGTTGAATGCCGGTATACTTGAGCTGACGGCATGAAGCTTGAACTCCTCCGGGATAAAGCATTCCGGATAGTCTCTCCAATGTTTATATGACGAATTGTATTCGGCGACATCATAAAGCGCGTACATGTGCCCGTAACCCCAAGTGACCTTGCATGGTTTGCCCTTGAAGCTGGTTTCCAGATATCCTTGCTTATTCTGAAAGCTTTTTACAACCTTCTCGTTTGATTTTAAGTTGGCGAATGTAATTTTGGTTCCTCCGGGCAGAGTAAACCCTCCCAGGGCAGCGGCAATCTTGTTGGCTACATCGGCTTTTTCAGCATATATTACGACCATTCAGCGGCCTCCATTATTTTTTCAACTACATATAGTATGTCAGATATCGTCGAAGTATTTTTAAAACAAGTAAAAAAATCATTTTTTTGCTGCGACGTTATCAAATCTGCCATTCTATTAATGGTTGGTTATTAGTGATGATTTGGAGTGGACTCGTTTGAGTCATATTCTTAATCACGCCGGTAGCCGACTAAATCATCAATCGGCTCGCTCTATGCGGGCTGAATTTTTTAGGAGGCTACTCAAATGAAAATCAACATTAAAAACATCCGAAAACTCGCTCCCTTTTACTCAGATTTTGTTATCAACTTTCTTCGCACCGCGGCTCGCCTGCATGGGTTCATTGCTATGCGTGAACAGCTTCTTGTTTACGAAGCAAAACACAACTATCCGTCTTATACTCACGTAGAGATGGATATGGAAGAGCTCAAAGAGAAAATCGTTTCAAACGCCAAGTACTGCAGGAAGCTGGTTATCGGCCTCAACCGGCGCGCTTTCCAGAAGGGAATCGGGGCTATATGCACCGGCTTTGAAGAGGCTACACTTGCCGAATTCGTCAAGACTCTAAATGAGTATATTGACGAGCTTATCAGCCAGAGCGACTACGAAAGTTTCATCAACGAACTGGCAAAGAAAGCGTGATTAGGAGCAAAAAAGGGAAGGGCCGGCAGATATCTGCCGGCCCTTCCGCTTCTGTTTGCTTGTCAATAACGCAGGACTTCAACGCCGCGGCGAGCAAGCTCGTCAGCTTCAAGTCCTCTGTGGCAGGCATTAACATCAGCACAAAAGCAAACCAGTAAGATGGTTTTCACTTTTGCGTCCTGCTCAAGCTTATCGATGGCGTCCCGCAACCCGGCCCGCTCACGCATATCGCGGCGAAACCACTCGGAATACGTCGTAAACCAATCAGGCTCATGCTTATGCGCTTGAGTCCACAGAAACAATTCGCTGCTTGGCGCAAGCTCAGGGTGGTGACGCAATCCAGGTATATTTACTTTCCCGGGGCGCAAAACGATAAAATACTTGGCATCGGCCTCAAAGTCTTTGACCCGGCCGAGCGAACATGTAATGATTTTGCCCACGTTTGACTCCTTTCTGAAACATAAACTCTCCTGTTCATCAGATAATGTCTCTAAAAACAGTATGTCAGATGAGATTGCGGGCAAAAGCATAGCCGGCAATTATTGCCGGCTATGCTGTTCTTCGCTGTTTGTTTGTCGAATAAGAGTAATCCCGCTTTACTCTGGAAAACATGCGTGAATTGTCGCGCCCACAGGGAGCCGGCGCAGAGCTGGCAGCCGAAATCATCGGTATGCTTTTCGTAACAGGTTTTTCGTCAATAACCGTATACGACCGCACTTTTATCGGCTTGTATCTGTTCCTTATACGAGCCACAATCAGGCTGGTATAAACGAACGCCCCGATGAAGGGAAGGATTTTTACTAGCAGAAAGATGATGATGAAATTTGTCATTTTAATACGCTTCCTTTACAAAATATTTTAGTTCTGTTCTTCATGACAAATCCATTCCACGGCTTGAATATACTACACTAATAAGTTATTGTCAATAGTTTGTGTAAAAAATTTTTCTTGACACAAACTATAGTGTAAAACAAAAAGCGCCCAAAACGGGCGCTTCTGTCTGAAGGTGATTGCAAAATAACCAGTAAATAACAAGGTTTTTCACGGGTTGGGGTCGGTACTTAAGAATGCGTCTTTTATGGCGTCGTGTTCTGCGCGGGCGACGGCAATTTTAGCCGATAATTCTTCGGCCTGAGACTTAATCATCTCGTTTTTGGCATTCCACTGCTCAAGAAAAGCAGCTCGCAGTGCCTCATTGTTTTGCCTTGTCTCTTCGACTTTCTGGAGAACAAGTTCGCGCTGAGCCATGATGGATTCATAATCAGCGTTGACGGAATTACGTAAATCGTTCCATTCTGCCATAAAGGCAGTGTTGCCTGCTTGAAGCCGGGCAAAGCTGTCAATGATAAAGGCCTCTACTTCATTTGCCTTTAAGATAATTGCCTCATTTTTTGCGTCAATCTCATCCGGGTTTGGAATGTGCTGTGCAACGTCACCGGCGTCAAAAACGTATTTAGTTGACCCGGAGGAACCTGACGAGTGAATGTCGTAATATTCTTCGGGATACTCACCGTTGTAGGCTGCAATCACTGCCTCCTGTAAATCGTGGAATTCCTTATTTTCGCTCAACATATTGATAGCAAAATAAGAAACGATTGCGAGGGCAATTAAGATGACGATGCACAAAAGGATAGTAAACGGCTTTGAAGAACGCAATATTTTATTTCGTGCTGACATATGTTAGCCTCCCAAAACTCGTAAAAACGAGCAAAAATTAAAGGCTAATATACCTGAGTATTCTGAGCAACACCTTCATTTGAAAACTCCGAATCATCACATATAAAGCCTTATTAATAGTATGGTCGTTTCTTGAGCGGCGCAAAAAAAAGCGCCGCTTCTGCGGCGCTTCTCATAACAGAATAGTGGTCAGGCTGTTTCAAGTATAATCCCTGCGGTACGGCCACGGGAAACAGGATAGACCCTTAATATTTTTCTATTAAGGACCTCTTCGCTGATTTCGCCCGTTTTGCTCGCGTCACCCTTCCAGAGGGAAGAGGCTTTTACGTCCGTTATGCGCACGTTTTCCTCGACATCCCCGTGGTCCGGAGTGATGTAGAAATAGCCATACAGTTTGAAGCCCGAAATAAACTCTTTGACTTTCATGTTTTTCTCCTTATAAGTTTGAACAAACGTAATCCCAGACTTCATCTTCCGATACAGTGATTCCGTTTGCTCTTTCGAGGTCTTTCCAGAGATTCATTAACTCGGCATATCGTCTGTTTACCTGGGCGCGCGACAGTTCGCCGTCGCACGAAAGATTTTCAGGCGAAAGATGTGACGCCAAATCAATGAAAGACTGTTTTGTCTTCTCGTCAAGCTCTGAAAAAGCCTTTTTCCTGGTTTTGGTTTTTGACATTACACAACTCCTTCGGCATGTGTGCGGAGCGCTTCAAAAATGAAGCGCTCCGCTTTGTGATTATGCTGTCCGTACTTTATACGCCGTGCTTAACGCGGTCACGTTCTTCCGCTTTCTTTGCGTTGTTCCAGCGGTCGAGCGACCCCGTAAGGTAGCCGGTAATGCGGCGGATACGTTCAAATCCGACGTTTTCGCCGATAACCGTTGAATTGCAAGCGACGGTTGCGGACGATTTCTTTTCGTTCGTTTTCACGGTTAGCCCTCCTTTTCATATTGTGCCGTGAAAATACGGCACGTTGTTGTATTTTTTGCGCAGCTCGGCGAGAAGCTCGGCTGTTATGCCTTCGTTGGCGTGTCTTCCGCATCTGGGACATTCATCATAGATGACGCCCACGTATCCGCAGACTGGGTCGCGGTCAACCGGATGGTTAATGGAACCGTAGCCGATGCCGGACTCTTTCATAAAGCGGATGATTTTTTCAAAGGCCGTGAGGTTCTCCGACGGGTCCCCATCCATTTCGATGTATGTAATATGGCCCGCGTTGGTCAGCTCGTGATACGGCGCTTCAATCTTGATTTTCTCGTAGGCTGAAATCGGATAGTATACCGGCACATGAAAACTGTTGGTATAGTATTCGCGGTCGGTGACGCCGGGGATAATACCGAAGCGTTCTTTGTCAAGCCGGGTAAAGCGGCCGGAAAGCCCTTCTGCCGGCGTGGCCAGAAGCGTGAAGTTCATGCTGGTCCGTTCACCTTCGCTGTCGCAGAAATCACGCATGAACTTGATAATCTCAAATCCCTTCTTCTGAACTTCTGCATCCTCGCCATGGTGATGGCCGTAGAGGAATTTCAGCGTTTCGGCGAGCCCGATAAACCCGATTGACAGTGTCCCGTGTTTCAGGGATTCGCCCACTTCATCATTCGGCCCGAGCTTGTCGCTGTCAAGCCACGTACCCTGTCCCATCATGAACGGGAAGTTCTTTACCTTGCGCCTCGACTGAATCTTATACCTGTCCAGCAGCTGCTGGGCAACGAGCTTGAGAATTCGCTTAAGCCCGGCATAGAAGCTTTCGATATTGCTCTTTGACTCAAGTGCAAGGCGCGGCAGGTTGATTGTCGTAAAGCTGAGGTTTCCGCGGCTGTAGGCGATTTCAGGGCCGTTTCTGTTCGCAAGGACGCGGGTACGGCAGCCCATATATGCCACGGTCGTCTCAGGCTGGCCAGGTTTGAAGTATTTCAGGTTGAATGGGGCGTCGACAAAAGCGTAGTTCGGAAAAAGGCGCTTCGCGCTGACCAGCATACTGTATTTGAAGAGGTCATAGTTCGGCTCCCCGGGATTGAAGTTGATACCTTCCTTTACAGAGAATATCTGAATAGGGAAGATGGGGGTTTCGCCGTTTCCAAGGCCTTCTTCTGTCGCAAGCAGGATGTTTTTTGTGACCATGCGTCCCTCGGGCGATGTATCGAGACCGTAATTAATTGATGAAAACGGCACCTGGGCGCCGGCGCGGCTGTGCATACTGTTGAGATTGTGGACGAGGGCCTCCATGGCCTGATGCGTTAGCTTTTCGGTATTGCGAAGCGAGCGCTTTCTTGCCGCAAGGATAATGTCTTCGGCGCCATAAATGGAGACAGCACCGTTGAAGTTGATTCTGAGCTCGTTTGCGAGAGCTGCGTTAAAGACAGCGCTGTTTTCAAAGCTCAATGTCTCTTTAGAAGCTTTCTCGGCATCACTGATGGCATCCTTAACGGCGTCTTTGCTGAATTCGATATCCTGGTAATCTTCGGCGATGTCGAGGATATTCTGAATCAATTCCTTGCGGTACGTCTTGCGTACACCGTCGGCCATCGCATAGTCAAAGCTCGGGATGCTCTGTCCGCCGTGCTGGTCGTTCTGATTCGCCTGAATGACAATGCAGGCCAGGGAGGCGTAGCTCATAATGCTGTTCGGCTCGCGAAGAAAACCGTGGCCGGTCGAGAACCCGTTGTTGAACAACTTCTGGATGTCGATTTGCGTGCAGGTCGTCGTCAGGGGATAGAAGTCAAAGTCGTGAATATGGATGTCTCCTTCACGATAGGCTTTGGCCTGCTCCTCAGTCAGAAACGCTCCTTCATAGAGCTCCTTGGAGGCGGCTGCTCCGATTTGGAGCATCGTCCCCATCGGGGCATTGCCATCGACATTGGCGTTGTCTCTTTTCGAGTCACTTTCAGACGCGTCTTTTGCGACGATTTCCTTGAGTGTGTTCATCAAAACGCTCTGTGATTCTCTGACGCGGCTGCGTTCGGCGCGATACATGATGTACGCCTTTGCAGTCTTGGGATAACCCAAGCTCATCAGAGCTTCTTCGACTTCATCCTGCACGTTTTCGACCGACGGGAAGAAATCAAGGGCTGTTACGACCGCGGCGACCCTCCCGGCGATATCGTTTGCGACAAGCGGGATTTTGGTGTCACTTATTTCGTGGGTAGCAGCAAAAGCTTTTCTCACAGCATTGGCGATTTTTGCAGCGTCGAACGGAGCGAATGTTCCGTCGCGTTTTACAATAGTCGTCTGCATCTTGTGTCTCCTTTCCTTTGTATATAAATAGTATGTCATATTTGGGTAGTGTCAAAAGTAATGATAACCACATTATTCTGTTGTTTTAGAACTCCGAATTATCATGACTATTACCCTTAAATACAGTATGTCTCATTTGGTCATAAGACAAGAAAGCCGCCTTTACGGCGGCTCTCTTGCATTATCGGCATTTGCTTTATTAGAAGACCCCGTTCGGGTCGTAAGTAACTGGTTCCTGACGTCGCGGTATAGGTGTTTGAGGTCTGGCCGCAGGCGCCGTCCTCTGAGTGGTAGACGCTGTACTTCCGGCAGGTTTTTCAACAGTGGCCGGAGGTTTTGCTGCGGCTGGAGCTTCGGGAGCCGGCGTTTCGGCAGCCGGTGCTTCGTCATCCGGCGGTTCCGGCGAATCGGAAGGTTTGTCCTGTCCGTCATCGTCCTCTTCCAGCTTGAGTGGGGCGGCGCCGCTGGTTACGGCGTCTTTTTCCGCCTGATTGAGCTTTTTCATAATCTCGAGCTGCTTTGCAAACGTATTGTTCGCGAAGTCGCGCGCGAATTCATACATACGCTCAATGACGTTTACGGCTTCCGCTTCGGTGGCATAGAACACGACGTTTGTCGGGTTGAATTTTGGCCCGACGTGCGTCATTGTGCCTTTGCTCTTACTTTCAATGGTGCTGTAAAAGTTCCGCACCGTAAAAATAAACGGCGCGTTCCTGGACGGGTCGCAGGTTATGATGATGTCATAGACGAGGCAATGGCCATCAGCATCCCGGCGTGAAGTCAGGATTTTATCTGTCTGCTGATATACGACATAAGTTTGCGGACTTGTTGATTCTGCCATCAGTGCCGTCCTCTGCTCAGGGCTTAACCCGTTGCTTTCATCCGCTGCGATGGCCTTCTTCCGATTTGTGTCAGCAAGAATTTCCATGGCGTTCATTAACTTAATGTGGATGTATGCCAAGTCGGCCATCGGGATGTTTCCGTGACATTGAACAGGCTTGGTGCCGGTTTTGTCGTTGCAAATGAATTTAAACCGGGAAATGGCTGAATATTCCATTAATCCGCCTTTATGTTTTACATAACCAGCTTCATCCGGCACAAACGGTTCGGCTTCGAATCCGATTACCTTGCCTCCGCGTTTCAGCGCACAAATTTGTGCGGCTCTCATAGTGTCAACTCCTTTGTGTATGTAAACTCTTTATATTGTGCCGTTTGCTTTTAACGCTTCGAGCAGTTTTGAACCGCCTTTATCGGCAGCCATACTCTTCATATCGATTACTTCAAATTGCACTTCTGTGATGTTTCTGAACTTGTTTTCGCTGATTGTGCCGACGACGTTGACACGTGACGGGAAACCCTGCTTACGGTAATCCTCCGTGCCGCCGAAACGAATCAGCGAATAACCGTTGCTGAAAAGCTTGAGGTGAACGCCGTCTTTTCCCATGGTTTTGTATCGGTTACCGTACCGCGGCACAAGACCGACTTCATCAACACGAAATATGGGAGAAGGATTGCCTTCACCAAAGGGGGCGTATTTCCTCATTTTTGCGTTGACCACGGGAACTTCATCAGGAGCAATCTGGAGGTCGTAATACAACGTGTCCTGGCTCTCTGTTTCCGTACCAAGAATGGATTGGGTCATTGCGTTCACCATGTCGTAGAAATTCTCAGACTTGACGGTGACACCGGCAGCGCTTTCATGTCCACCGAAATTGACAAGATAATCGGCGGCGCTGTCCAGTATTTTCTTGAGGTTGATTCCGCCAAAACTGCGGCCGGAACCCTTTAAGACACCCGGCGTTTCTGAGGACGTAAACACAAATGAAGGTGTTTTCATCTCCTCAGCCAGGCGGCCGGCGACAATGCCGACAACTCCCTCGTTCGCATCCTGAAGGCATACGCACAGCGGACATGTCCCGTACAGGCACTCGTTCGCTATGTATTCTACGGCTTCATCCATTGCTTTTGCAACGGCGTCCTTTCTGTCTTCATTAACGATGATAAGGGAGTGTGCCATGCTGCGCACGAGGGCGTAATCCCCGGGATAAAGAAGGTCTGCCGCCAGCACGGTAAATGATTGTTCGGCACCGTCATCGAAAAGACGCCCGGGCGCATTAAGCATAGGGGCGATTTTGAATGAAATATCGTACTCAGTCCTGGAATACATTTCCGCTTCTTCAATAAGGGCCTTGAGGCCGGTGAGGCCGGAAACGCCCGGTTGCTGCAGCAACGACAGGCCTTTCTTAACTATGCGCCGGTTGTCTCCATTAAGAGGCATGACGTCTGCAATTGTACCGATGGCGGCGAGTACAGTCATTTTCAAGAGCTCTCCGTTGACTTCCTGCTCGACTTTAGGCGTGATACTGCTGTCTTTCGGCAGGTCATTAAGCATG
>JAAYBH010000179.1 GCA_012718935.1 Clostridiales bacterium | reverse complement strand
CGTCGAAGGGGAGCTCGCGCCCCGTCGTCAGCTCGTAGACGGTGCGCAGCGCCGCCTCCATAACCCCGCCTGTGACGCCGAAGATATCGGCGGCGCCGGTGGAGAAGCCCAGTGGGTCGTCAAACGTGCCGTCGGGCAGATTGTTGAAGTCGATTCCGGCGGTTTTGATCATACGGGCCAGCTCCCGGGTGGTGAGGACGGCGTCCACGTTGGGATTGCCGTCGTTCTGCATTTCCGGGCGCTGAATCTCGAATTTTTTGGCGGTGCAGGGCATGACGGAGACGACGTATATATCCTTAGCCGGTACGCCGATCCTGTCGGCATAATAGCTTTTGACAAGGGCGCCCAGCATCGTGTGGGGGCTCTTGCAGGTGGAAAGATGATCCAGCTCGTCGGGGAAGGCGTGCTCAATGTGCTTGATCCAGCCGGGTGAGCAGCTGGTGATCATGGGGAGAACGGCAGAACCGCCTTCGGCGGTGTTACCGCCGGTCAAAGCAGCCTGGAGGCGGTGCAGCAGCTCCGTACCCTCCTCTATGATGGTGAGGTCCGCTGTGAAGTTCGTGTCAAAGACATCGTCAAAGCCCAGATCATGGAGTGCCGTCGCCATCTTGCCGGTGACGCGGGCGCCGACTTCCATTCCGAATTCCTCGCCCAGTGCCGCGCGTACAGCCGGTGCAACCTGGACGACGACGCGCTTCGCCGGGTCGGCGAGCGCCGCCCAGACATTGGCGATGGCATCTGTTTCAATGATCGCACCCGTAGGGCAGACGGCGGAACACTGTCCGCACATGGCGCAGTTGACGCTTAAAAGCGGCAGGTCCATGGCTGGTGAAATCGTCGTGTCAAACCCTCTCTTCTGGCTGCTGATGGCGCCGACGCCCTGAATCTGATTGCAAGCCGTGACGCAGCGGCGGCAGAGGATGCATTTTGCCGGGTCGCGGGTGATGGAGGGGCTCACGTCGAGGGGAGCGGGCGTCACCTTGTTGGGGATTCTTGATTCGGTGATGCCGAGGGTATACCCCAGCTCCTGGAGCTCGCAGCTCTGGTTGCGCTCGCAGTGCGTGCAGTCCTCCGGGTGGTTGGCGATAATGAGGTCATAAATGACTTTTCTGGCTCTCTGTACCTTTTCTGAATTTGTTTTGACGACCATGCCGTTCTGCGCTTTGACGATACAGGAGGCCAGCAGGGTCCTCTGTCCCTCGACCTCGACGACGCAGATGCGGCAGGAGCCGTTTGTATGGATGCCGGGAAGGTTGCACAGCGTCGGGACTTTGATTCCCGCGAGCTTTGCGCATTGGAGGATCGTCGAGCCTTCCGGGGCAGACACTTTTTTTCCGTTAATTGTCAGTTCCAGCATATTTCTGCCCTCCATTAAAATCCGACGGCATCAAACTTGCAGGCGTCATTGCAGGCGCCGCATTTGATGCACTTTTCGGTGTTGATCGTGTGGGGTTTCTTGACCTCGCCCGTAATCGCGCCGGTCGGGCATTTCTTGACGCAGGCGGTGCAGCCGCGGCACTTGTCGGGGTCGATACTATAGACGCGAAGCGACTTGCAGACATGCGCCGGGCACCTTTTGTCCTCCACATGGGCGAGATACTCGTCTTTAAAATACTTCATCGTCGTGAGGACGGGATTGGGCGCCGTCTGACCAAGCTGACACATGGCCGTCTGGTTCACGGTCACAGCCAGTTCCTGCAGCTCGTCAAGATCCTCCATTTCACCGCGGCCAGATGTAATCTTCAAAAGCAGCTCCAGCATGCGCTTTGTACCGTTGCGGCACGGGACGCAATGGCCGCAGCTCTCATCCTGGACAAACTCCATAAAGAACCGGGCGGTGTCCACGAGGCAGGTGTCCTCGTCCATGGCGATGAGACCGCCGGAACCCATGATGGCGCCCATCGCCGACAGGTTTTCATAATCAACCGATACATCCAGATGCTCCGCGGTCAGGCAGCCGCCGGACGGCCCGCCGGACTGGACAGCCTTGAAGGCTTTCCCGTTTTTCATGCCGCCGCCCATCTTGTAGATGATGTTGCGGAGCGTCATGCCCATGGGGATTTCAATGATGCCGGAGTTCACGATATCGCCGGCCAGCGCGAAAACCTTCGTTCCGCGGCTTCTGCCGACGCCGTAGGAGGAAAACCACTTGGCGCCCTTGAGTATAATCGCCGGGACGTTTGCCAGTGTTTCCACGTTGTTGATGATGGACGGGACGCCCCAAAGCCCGACCTGGAAGGGGAAGGGCGGCTTCTGGCGCGGCTCGCCGCGCTTGCCCTCGATGGAGTTCATCAGTGCCGTCTCCTCACCGCAGACGAACGCGCCTGCGCCGATGCGGATTTCAATATCAAAGTCGAACCCGGTGTCGAGAATGTTTTTGCCCAGAAGGCCAACCTCGCGGGCTTGCTCTATGGCCTTCGTCAGGCGCTCCACAGCCAGCGGATATTCCGCGCGGACATAGACGAAGCCTTTGCTGGCGCCGATGACATAACCGCCCATCGTGAGAGCCTCAAGCACGCTGTGAGGGTCGCCTTCCAGGACGCTTCTATCCATGAATGCGCCGGGGTCGCCTTCGTCGGCGTTGCAGATGATGTATTTTTGATCACCGGGCTGGTTCATGCCGGACTGCCACTTAACGCCTGTCGGGAAGCCGGCGCCGCCGCGGCCGCGGAGGCCCGAATCGACAAGCTCCTGCGCTGTCTTTTCTCTGCCCAGCTCCATAATGGCCTTCGCCAGCGCGGCATAGCCGTCGTTGGCAATATAGTCCTCGATGGAGGAGAAATCGACCCGGCCGCAGTTCCTGAGAGCGATTTTGACCTGCTCGGAGAAAAAGCCGATATCCTTCGTATAGGGGAGATATTCCCCCTTTTCGTCGTCATAATAGCAGAATTCGGTGGCGATTTGTCCGCCCTTCAGATGGCGGTCGACGATGGCCTGGACTTTCTCGGGATTGAGATGGCCGTAAAAGACACCGTCTGAGTCCGGGTCGGCTCCGTCGGTTGCGATCATACAGGGGCCGTAGGCGCAAAGGCCGACACAGCCTGTCACAACAACCCTGACATCCTTGGAAAGCCCGCCGCTCAAAACGGCTTTTTCAAGTGCTTCAATGACTTTATCACAGTGTGAGGAGACGCAGCCTGCGCCGCCGCACACATAGACCGTATATTTATATGTAGCAAGCTGACTGCGGATTGTATCACGGAGTTTCAGAAGGTCGTCCTTATTTCTGATTTTATTCATACTCTTCACACCTTTCAATTTCCCGGGCGATATCCGTCGCCTTGATACCACGGTTCGAGGATATCGGGAAGATCGTTTGGCTTGACTTCCGGATAAACCGTATCGTCTATGATCATGGCGGGCGCCAGGCCGCAAGAGCCGATGCACCGCGCAATTTCAAATGTAAAGACACCGTCTGCCGTCGTACCGCCGGCTTTCACGTCAAGCTGTTTTTCCAACGCCTCGACGACACCGACGCCGCCGCGCACATAGCATGCCGTACCCATACAGACCCTGATCGTATGCCTGCCCCGCGGCTTCGTGGCAAAAAAAGAGTAAAAACTGACGACTCCCGATACGGTGGAGAGCGGAACCTCAAGTTCTTCGGCAATAATCTGCTGAACATGGAGCGGAAGATATCCATACACACCCTGTACCATATGGAGCACCTGAATCAGGCTCCCCTCCTTGCCCTTGTAGTTTGCCGCAAGCTGCCGGATACGCTGTAAAAGCTCCTCCTCCGTTCCGGTGCAGCTTATGGTGTGATTTTGCGTCGTGCTCATTTCCTTTCTCCTTTATTGTTATGATTTTGCTCGCCAAGCAATTGCAGATAATTCATTGCATATACCATTTTAATATATTAACCCCACATGTTCTGAAAAGCAACATAAAAATGTTAAAATTTTAACTAACTTACGTCATAGTTAGCGCATGTTGTATAAAATAGAAAAGCTTATTTTGTCGATAATTGACATTAACGGCGAATAGTACAAAATGTCCGTTAGAAATTACAAAAAGAAAGAGCGGGCAAAAATTGCCCGCCGGATATAAGTCATATGAGTTTGTGGCTCACGTAGGGGCGGACCCCTGTGTCCGCCTTCACCCGGTACACGCCGCAGCGGACAGGACCGACACGGGGGTCGATCCCTACATATGCGCACGTCACCCCTGATTGACAATCGACGCGCAGAGCGCCTCGGCGGCGTGGATGCCGTCGACGGCGGCGGACATGATCCCGCCGGCGTAGCCCGAGCCCTCGCCGCAGGGGAAGAGGCCGCTGAGGCCGACAGCCGAATATGCCTCGCGGTCGATCCTTATAGGTGACGAGCTTCTTGTCTCGACGGCCGTCAGAACCGCATCGCGATTCGAAAAGCCCCGAATGCTTCTTTCCATTTGAGGCAGAGCCTCGGCGAGTGCTTCGCAGATGAATGCCGGCAGCACGTCCCAGAGATTGCACCAACGGACACCGGGCCGATAGGTTGGGGAGACGGACGCGGCTTTTTTTGAAGGGCGTTTCTTCAAAAAATCGCCGACGAGCTGCGCAGGCGCATGATAATTACCACCGCCGCCGATAAAGGCAGCCTGCTCAAGGTCACGTTGAAAAGCAATCCCCGAAAGAGACCCTAAACCGTTTGACAAGATACCAAGCGGCTTAGGATAATCCTCCGGTGTAACGGATACGAGGAGTCCGCCGTTGCAGTTTTTACCGTCGCGGGCATATTCGCTCATGCCGTTTGTGACCACATGCCCCGCTTGGCTGGCGGCGGCGATAACGCTGCCGCCGGGACAGACGCAGAAGGTGTAGACGGACCGGCCGCTTTTCAAATGGACGGCCAGCTTGTAGTCAGAGGCAGGAAGCGTACCCAGCGTCGCCGCCTGGCCGTATTGCGCCGTATCGATATCCGCCTGCCGGTGCTCGATTCGGACGCCCACGGAAAAGCTCTTGGCCGACAGCCGGACGCCGGAGCGTACCAGCATTTCAAAGGTGTCGCGGGCGCTGTTCCCCGGTGCGAGAATCAGGTGCGGCGCCTGGATCGAATAGGCGCCCTCGTCTGCCGCCACATCCGCCGATTTCAGCCGGCTGTTTTCAAAGTGCAGCCCCTCCAGTCTGTGCCCGAAATGCACGTCGCATCCCAGCCTTTGAAGCTCCCGGCGCATAGCGACAACAACGGCGCGCAGCCGGTCTGTCCCGATATGCGGTTTCGCCAGGTACAGGATATCCTCCGGCGCGCCGAATTCCACGAGCCGCCGCAGCACAAACAAGATCCGCGGGTCATGGATGCCGGTTGTCAGCTTGCCGTCCGAAAACGTGCCGGCGCCGCCCTCGCCGAACTGGACATTGGAGTCCTCGTCCAGCTTGCCCGTTTTCCAGAACCGCTCCACATCTGTTTTGCGGGCTTCCACGGGTTTTCCGCGCTCCAGAAGGACGGGGCGTAAGCCGGCCTCCGCCAGGCACAGGGCTGCGAAAAGCCCGGCGGGCCCCGCACCGACGACAACGGGCCGCTGGGACATATTCATACTGCCATAAGGAAAAGTATACGCTTCCGGCGGTGTATACGGCTCTGCGGTATTGCTTTTTGTCTTGAGGATCTCCGCCTCGCCGTCTGCCATAAGAGCGACAGTGTAAACGAAGCTGACACCGCTCTTATGCCGCGCGTCCACGGACCGCTTCAGAACCGTCAGTGATCTGATGGAGGTTTCAGGAACGCCCAGAAGTTCGGAGACGGCCGTCTTCAGTCCGCCGGCTCCCGCCGAAGCGGGAATTTTTATGTTTGAAAGTTTTATCATCTTATTTTCCTTGCACTATCAGATTGAGATCATGGTACCATCTTTCTCCAGCGGAGGCAAGCTTTGCTATCCTTAAAATATATAAAAAATAAACAAAAGAGGTTGACAAATGACACGGGGTGTAGTATATTATAGACAGAAAGGGTGATTCCAATGTGGATGACAAGCGAGACCGGCAAGGCAACCCTTTCGGGAAATAATCAGAATCATTTGAACTTGGCATCATGAGTTCATGGCAGGCGGGACATAATGTCCGGATTGCGCAGCTGCGGAGAAAGTCCGCCAGTAATAATCCCCACGGGAATCCATAGGGAAACAGAGTGCGCGTGTGCTGCATCGGAGACGTGTGATCGGAGTACGGATGATCCTGATCAGAAGAAAGGCGGACTGAGTTTTTGACAGTTGAACAAGTTGGGTAGCCCCGCATCCGCGTTGGACGGATGCGGGGATGCGCTTTTTCGGCAATTTTGTGCTGTACAATCCTCTGAAATGAGTTATAATAAGGTAAAATAAAACCAAAACGCAGAGACGCGTGAGGAGGCTACTGTATGATTGATATCCGTGACGGCTTTGAAAAAATGGATTATGACAGGGTGACGGCCATGCTGACAAAGGCCTATTGGTCTGAGGGAATCGGGAAGGACGAAGTTGTACAGGGGGCCAAAAACTCCGCGCTCGTCATCGGCGCTTTTCTGGACAACAAGCAAATCGGATATGCCAGAGTGATTTCGGACAAGACCAGGTTCGCCTACGTTTCCGACGTGATTATTGACGAGCCATACAGAAACCAGGGGATTGGAATCCGGCTCATGGAGTATCTTTTAAATCATGAGAGCCTTAGCGACGTCTACCAGTGGATGCTTTCGACGAGGGACAATCACAGCCTCTATGCCAACTTCGGCTTTCAGCCCCTCTCCCAACCCCAGCGCCTGATGGCCCTCCGCCGCGTCGTCAAAAGCGACCCCGGCCGCCGGACGATAATATAGGGAATTATAATGCTTTTATGTGCCGCAAATCGTTTGAAAGCCGATTTGCGGCACACGTTGTTTTCGCCCCTTAGTGTAAAATAATCATTGGCAAAAAGAGAGGAATAGCAAAAACTATTCCTCCCGCATACGAAACTTGTTATGATGAGTTTGCCGACAACATCAGACAGGAGGCGTATGCAGGTTGAGTATAT
>JAAYBH010000178.1 GCA_012718935.1 Clostridiales bacterium | reverse complement strand
TAAACCCTGTTGGAATCTTATTGACAAGCTCGGTCATCGCTGCGGGAAGTGTCAGCGTTTTATTCTGCAGGACCTCGTCGACCATGTACATGCACTTGAGTTCTTTTGCCCTTTCGTTCAGCTGTGACTTATATTCTTTGCTTTCGCTTCCGCTATTATCGCTCATCGGCGCATTTCCTCTCTTTGTTCAAGGTAAAAAAAAGGATCCGCCTGATCGGCAGCTCCTTTTTTCTATCGCCTATATCCAGCCGCGCAGCTTTACGGCATTGGCCACTCTGTTGACCGCAATAATATATGCGGCATCGCGCATATACAAATTCTTTTCGACGGAAAGTCTGTATACATCGCGGAAGGCCTTTGTCATGGCGTATTCAAGCTTTTCGAGCACTTCCGACTTGTCCCAGAAATAGTTCATGTTGCATTGTACCTGCTCGAAATAGCTGCAGGTTACTCCGCCGGCATTGCACAGGAAGTCGGGAAGTAATGTTATGCCGCGTTCCTTAATCAAAGCGTCACAGTCGGGGGTAGTAGGCCCGTTTGCCGCTTCGCATATTATTTTCACCTTGGATGATATGTACGGGAATACCTTGGGCGTAATTTGGTTTTCCAGTGCGGCAGGTATCAGGATGTCTACGTCCTGTTTAATCCACTCGTCGCCCGGAAGCAGCTCGTATCCCATTGCCACAGCCTTTTCCTTATCGATGCTGCCGAACGAATCCTTGATTTTTACAAGCTGCTCAATGTCGCAACCCGATTCTTTTTTAAATGTATAGGATTTGGCATCTGTCTGGTTCCAGCAGGATACAGCAATAATCCTGCCGCCCAGCTGCGTGTATTTGCGCGCCGCATACTCCGCAACATTCCCGAAGCCTTGAATACTGGCTGTTGTGGACTCAACAGGAATATTCTTTTCACGCAAAAAGTCCTTCAGCACATACATGACACCAAAGCCGGTCGCCTCGGTACGTCCGAGAGAACCGCCCATACCCACGGGCTTGCCTGTAATCATACCGGGATATCTTCCGCCTGCGATCGTTTCATATTCATCCAGCATCCACAGCATGTGCTGGCCATTTGTCATAACGTCGGGAGCAGGCACATCCAGGTTCGGACCAAGCTGGGTATAAAGCTGGCGAATATACCCCCGGCACAGTCTCTCCTGTTCAGTGACGGAAAGGTTATGCGGGTCGCAGATAACGCCGCCCTTTCCACCTCCCAGGGGGATATCAATAACGGCGCATTTCCAGGTCATCCACATGGAAAGAGCCCGAACCGTATCGGCTGTCTCATGAGGATGGAAGCGGATTCCGCCTTTAGCGGGCCCCCTGGCATCATTATGCTTGATTCTAAATGCCTTGAAAATTCTTGTCGTGCCGTCGTCCATCTTAACGGGGATCGTAAAATGTATTTCCTTCATCGGCTCGCGCAATAGCGCCTTCAGGCTGCTGTCCAATTGGAGCACATCCGCGACCTTGTCAAACTGCGCCTGGGCGTTTTCAAATGGATTATAGTTTTCTGTTGCCATATTACGGCCTCCTAACCCTTTTTACTATGCTATTATATAACAGGATCTGCTAAATACAAGAGCAAAAGTGCGCATTTCCTAAGCTTTTGCTTTAAAAGACGATCCCCTGAACGCTGATTTCAAATCAGGCGCCGGAGGATCGTCTTTGCCTTATTTCGCTTTTACCTGGGATTTCATCACTTCGTATCCGAGCGCGGTGATTGCCTTTTCGACGTCTTCGACTGATATTTTTTCAGAATCAAAGTCAAATTTAACCTTGCTCGAATTAAAAAGGACCTTTACGCTTTCTTTTTCCACACCGTTAATGGATTTTGTTGCGTTTTCAATCTTTTGGGAACATGATGGGCAAGTCAGGGTTTCCAGTTGAATCGTTGCTTTTTGCATTCTAATCTCTCCTTATTCCAGCTTTTAATTTGTAGCGAAGAAGACGCATTCCGTTTAATATGACGACCAGTATGCTCGCCTCGTGTACGAACATGCCTATCGACATGTTCATCCATTCACTGAAAAACACACTGGCGAGAAGAAATAACACAACGCCTACTGCGATCACAATATTCTGGCGCATATTACTGGCTGTTGCTTTTGTTAGGCCCAGTGCATGCACTAAGCGGCTGAAATCCGAATTCATCAGAACAACATCCGATGTTTCAATCGCGACATCCGTGCCGCTTCCCATGGCAATTCCGATATGTGCCAGGGCTAGTGAGGGGCTGTCGTTTACTCCGTCTCCAACGAAGGCGACAATATGCTTTTTCGCTTTCAGCGCTTCGATATATGCCGACTTATCTCCCGGCAGCATATGACCGTGCGCTTCCGTCAGCCCCAGTTCACGGGCGACCAGATCGACGGTCCCCTGGTTGTCTCCCGAAAGAACCACCAAATTTTTTACGCCTAACTTCTTTAGTTTTTTCAAATCCTCTTTCACGCCAGGACGAATCTGGTCACGGATACCCATCAGTACTTTGAGTTCGCCGTCAATAGCTGTCAAAACGAGTGAGTTTCCGTTTTCTTCGAATCGGGCGATATCTGCACGGGCCTTTTCGGTTAAATGAACAATCTCCCGCTCCATGAGCGCGGCGTTGCCAATGGCAACCCGGCGCCCGGCGACGAGCGCGACAATTCCGGCGCCCTTGACAACATCTGTTTTTTCGATCACATATGATACAGTATCTCCGATGTGCTCCGTTATTGCTTTTGCCAAGGGGTGGTCTGATTCATTTTCAACGCTGGCAAGGTAAGCCAGGGCTTCTTCACCGTTGCCTGTGTAGAATTCTCTGTCTGCGACTTTAGGATTGCCTATTGTTAATGTACCTGTTTTGTCAAAAACGATTGTATCGACTCTGCTGAAATCGCCGATCACTTCACTGCCCTTTAAAAGGACACCGTGCCGTGCTCCGTTGCCGATACCCGCTACGTTTGATACGGGTACGCCGATAACAAGCGCGCCGGGGCATCCCAAAACCAGTATTGTAATGGCCAGCTCGATATCCCGTGAGAATAACCATACGATGGCAGCAAGCACTAAAACTGCCGGGGTGTAGTATTTGGAAAATTTGTCAATGAAACGTTCGGCTTCGGATTTTGAATCCTGCGCTTCTTCAACCAATTCGATAATTCTGCCAAAGGTCGTATCTTCACCAACACGGTCGGCAACGATCTGCAGCGTTCCGTTTTCCAAAATCGTTCCGGCATAGACACCGGAATCCTTCTCTTTACCGACCGGAACAGACTCGCCGGTAATGCTTGCCTCGTTAATATGGCCTTCACCCGACAAAACAGTTCCGTCGACCGGAATCTTCGCACCTGTTTTAACCAGTAAAATATCACCGACATCGACATCATCGACGTCGACCTCTTCAAACTCACCGTTCTCCATTTGCTTAAAAGCGCTTTCCGGCGCCATTTCCGTTAACTCTTTTATAGCAGAGCGCGTCTTATTCAATGTCCGCTGTTCCAAAAAAGCACCAATCAGGAATAAGAAGGTGACAATAGCGGATTCTTCAAAGTTTTTAATGATAAATGCGCCGATAACCGCAATAGTTACTAAAACATCGATACTGACAACCTTGACCTTCAATGCCTGATAGGCTTGGATGGCGATAGGAGCGGCCCCTAAAACCGAGGCGATTGCAAACGACCAGACGGCCACTGCTTCGTTTTTAAAGCCAAGCTCACCGATAAATCCAACAACAATTAAAATGGCACTTATCAGGATGATATGATTTTTTTTTCTTAATACAAGTCTTTGCAAACGCTCACCTTCTCCGCCATATTTTATTGTTCGATGGTCAAGCGTGATAGCCCTCGTCAATTTCCGCCAGCATGGTGTAAACAGCCTCATAACTCTCGCATACATCGCCCGGGACTGTATAATTATCCGTAATCTCGCGTAGCTTGGAAAACTCTTCGTCTAATTCAGGCTTATTTGCTCCGGCTTCCTTTGTTTTCTCAACAATTGTGTCAAATAATCCGCGAACTTCATGAAATTCCGGGTGATTACCGCCGTGCACTCTTGCGACAATCGGTACATACTGTTTCAATGTCTTGAAATGCTTTTTCTTTGCCTCGTTAAATGTTGATTTATTCACCATTTTTCTCTCTCCCGTCGTTATATTGGATGCATTATATCACAAGGCACATGAAATATATGTTGCAATTGCAACATTTGCACTTACATTCGGATGCAAAAAGTGCTAAAATATAAATACAGCGTGCAGTTCTGAGAACGCAAGGCCTGTTGTCAGCGCTGCATTTTTTGTTTGAATGCGAAAAAGGTATGCAATAAGATAAGGAAATAAGGTGAACTTAGTGGCAATGCTGACCCGTTTATCAAATATAGAATTGACAAATCTGCCCGATTGTGAGGGTCTTCTTGAAAACGGGAAGTGCAAATGGCTGACTGTACCCAAATGCATCGGCGCCAAGTGTTCATACTGCCAGGAGGCCGGCACCCTGGATAAGACGTATGCCAGATTGAGATCGTTGGATGAGGTGATACAGGACCGCATCGCAAAAAAATATTACGGCGGATCCCGTCCGTGGGAGAAGCCGGAAAAACCATGGAGGCAATAATATGTATCGTATTGGAGATAAAGTTCTTTATGGAAACACAGGTGTTTGTGTGATTTCAGATATCACGGCGCGGAAGCTTGATAAAGAGGACCACGAACAGCTGTTTTATGTATTGGAACCCTTATACAGCAACTGTACCATTTTTACTCCGGTGAATGCAGAGAAGGTGTTCATGAGACCGATTATCTCAAAAAAAGAGGCGGACAGGCTCATAGACACGATCCCTACCGTTCAAGCGGAAGCTTATCATAACCGCGTGATCAGGCAGCTTGTCGACCACTACGACAGCGTGCTGAAGACTTATGATTGTACCGATCTGATTGAGCTGACGATGTCAATCTATGCGAAAAAGCAATATGTGGAGCAGCAGAAACGAAAATTCGGCGCTGTGGATGCCAGATATATGAAGCAGGCTGAGGAACTCCTTTTTGGGGAGCTTGCCGCCGCGCTTGATATCCCAAAAGAGGAAGTGCCAGAATATATCGAGAAAAAAATAAGTAAGTACAGAAATGAGTCTGGCGACAAAGCACAACAGGAGGAATAGCTAATTGCTCTTCCTCCTGTTTTTTGTTGTGTCCTCCCGTTATGAAAGCGGGTAGAAGCAGCGGACAAAGTGCCCCTCACTCGTCTCCGTCAGCGGCGGACATTTTTTGTGGCATGCGCTGCACGCGTATGCGCACCTGGCGGCAAAGCGGCACTCATCCTTGGGATTAATCGGAGAAGTGATCTCACCCTTCAGGATGACGCGCTCCCTTTTGCTGTCGATGTCCGGCAGGGGTATTGCAGATAGCAGAGCCTGCGTATAGGGGTGCTTCGGGTTTGTAAAAAGCTCTTTAACAGGCGCTTTTTCCACCATTTGGCCCAGATACATAACGAGCACTTCCTGCGTAAAGTGCTTAACTACGCTGAGGTTGTGTGTGATAAAAATATAGGTGTAGCCGAATTCCTGCTGAAGGCGCTTGAGCAGATTCAGGATTTGAGCCTGTATACTGACGTCAAGGGCTGAGACTGGCTCGTCGCATACGATGAGCTCCGGTTCCAGCGCGAGAGCCCGGGCAATACCGATGCGCTGCCTCCTGCCGCCGTCCAGCTCGTGGGGATAGGTGTTGATATACCGCGAAGCCAGACCGACGGTCTCCATCTTCTCAAGCACCCTGCGCTCGACCTCTGCCTTGCTTTTGAGTATATGCTGGGTCAGCATGGGCTCGGCTATGGTGTTATAGATCGTCTTTCTCGGGTTGAGCGAGGAAAAGGGATCCTGGAAGATCATCTGTATTTCGCGGCGGTGCTCCTTCAAACGCCGGCCCTTGTAATCCAGGATATTCTCGCCCTTGAACAGGACCTCGCCGTCCGTCGCGTCCAAAAGCCGTGATATGACGCGTCCCAGCGTGCTTTTCCCGCAGCCTGACTCGCCGACGACCCCGATTGACCGCCCTTTTTCCAGCGTAAAGGTCACACCGTCAACGGCATGGAGGGCGCCGCCGGATGTGGGGAAGTATTTTTTTACGTCTCTGAGCTCCAGATAATGCTCACTCATCGCGCTGCTCCTCCTTCCTGATTTCTTTTGTTTTAAGGCTGTCGGTGTATATGTGGCACTTTACGAAGTGATCTTCTCCGGGAATGCCGGTTCTGACCGGCTTTTGAGTATGGCAGAGCTTTTCGGCATAGGTGCAGCGCGGTGAAAATGGGCAGCCCGCGGGCAGATCCATCGGATCCGGCATCAAGCCCTCGATCTGATACAGAAACTCCGTGTCCCGCTCCAGATTGGGGATCGCCGCAAAGAGGCCGATCGTGTAAGGATGTTTGGCGTTTTTGAATATATCCTTCAGCGTGCCGCTCTCCACGATCTCTCCGGCATACATAATGGCCACCCTGTCGCATGTTTCAGCGACGATGCCGAAGTCATGGGTGATCATGATCATGGATGTGTTAAACTGCCGGCGCAAATCCTTCATCATCTCCAGCACCTGGGCCTGTATCGTGACGTCAAGGGCCGTGGTCGGTTCATCGGCAATCAGCAGGTTCGGATTGCAGGCAAGGGCGATAGCAATTACCACGCGCTGCTTCATTCCGCCGGAAAACTGATGGGGATATTCATTTGCGCGCTCAGGCGGGATGCGCACGACCTTCAGCATCTCGATTGCGCGGCTTTCCGCCTCCTTGGCGCTGACGTTCTGGTGGTTCTCAATAACCTCGGCAATCTGGTCAACGACAGTCATGACAGGGTTTAAGGCAGTCATCGGGTCCTGAAAGATCATGGATATTTCTTTACCGCGGATATTAAGGTATTCGTTTTCTTTTATCTCAAGAAGGTTCCGGCCTTTATATATAATTTCCCCATTGTGTATGCGGCCCGGGGGAGAGTCGATCAGCCCCATGACCGCCAGCGCGGTCGTGGTCTTGCCCGCACCGGTCTCGCCGACAAGCCCCAGCGTCTCACCCGCGTTCAGGCTTAAATCAAGGCCGTTGACGGCGTGGACAATGCCGTCGTCCGTGTGGAATTTGATCTCAAGATTTTTGATTTCAAGCAGTTTGTTTTCCATTGCCCTACCTCTTCATTCTCGGGTCAAGCGCGTCGCGGACCCCGTCGCCCACGAGCGTGAGTGACATCAGCGTTATAACCAGCGCAATCCCCGGGAAGGTCGTGATGTGCATTGCGTAGCGGAGATACTGCCTGCCGCCGGCCAGCATGGAGCCCCATTCGGGATCCGGAGCCGGCACGCCCAGACCCAGAAAGCTCAGCGTGCTGATGACAAGGACCGCGTAGGCAATGTCGAGGATGATGGTGGTGATGATGGGGCTAAGGGCGTTTGGAAGTATGTGGGACGTGATGATCTTCAGGTCGCTTGCGCCCTGTATGCGCACAGCCTCAATATATTCGTTGTCAACGACCTGCAGCACCTGCCCCCGGATCATCCTTGCCTGGTTCGGTATAAGCCCGAAGCCGACGACAAATATGAGGCTTATCACACTCGGATTCATAATGGTAGCAAGCGTGATCATCAGCAGAATCGGCGGAATCGACATAATGATGTCGATAAAGCGCATAATCAGTGTGTCGGCGAAGCGCCCGTAATAGGCCGCCGCCGTGCCCAGAATCGTTCCAAAGATGAACGCAACAGCCAGCGCACAGAAGCTTATAAAGAGGGTGGTGCGGCCGCCCCAGAGGATGCGCGCCAGTATATCGCGCCCCATCTCGTCCACACCCAGAATATGCTCGGCCGAGGGACCGTTCAATTGCAGAGAAACGTCAACGGCAATAATGTCCTTTTCGTAGCTGTAAAACAGCGGAGACAAAAAACACGCCAGTAATATGATCAGAAACATCAGCATCCCGATGACCGCCGTGGTGTTTTTACGGAGTCTTTTCCATACGTCCGCCCATAGTGAGCGCTTCTTGTACGTTGCTTTATCATGTGTCGGCATTTGCGCTCACCACCTTTTGCTTGTTTTTGCGCTTGGTATATTTTGATTTTATCCGTGGGTCAATAAACGCATAGGTCAGGTCCGTCAGAAGGTTTACTATCGTAATAACGAAAGCGGAGATGATGATACTTCCCATAATCGCGGGGACATCTTTTTGGCGCAGGGCATTGGTCATCATCTGCCCAATGCCGTTGATGCCGAAAACCTGCTCAAGGACAACGGAACCGGAAAAACAGGTGGCAATAATCCGCCCATAGACGCTGACCATCGGCAGCAGGGCGTTTTTCAGAGCGTGCCGCCGGATAATGTAATTATATCTGAGACCTTTTGCGCGTGCCGTCCGGATATAGTCTTGATTGATGACCTCCAGCATGGATGATCGGCCCGTGCGGGCGCACATCGTAATTCCGCCCATGGCAAGGCAGATAATCGGCATGATCCAATCGCCGGGAGCGGTAAAAAGCCCGCTTGACGGCAGCCATTTAAGCTTGACGGTGAACAGTATGATCATCATCAGCCCCAGCCAGAACTGCGGCATCGACGTGAAGATAACCGTCACAACGCGCATGAAGTTGTCGAAAAATGAGTTTTGCTTGACGGCCATCGCGATGCCGAGAAACAGCGCGACGACAATCGTGAAAGCCATTGACGCAAACGACAGGAAGAGCGTTGTCGGCGCGCGTGTGGCGATCATAGAGTTCACCGACTGCCGCGTCGTGAAAGAGGTCCCCAGGTCGCCGGTGACCGCTTTCGCCATGTAATTGACGTACTGCATGATCAGCGGGTCGTTGAGCCCGTTCTGCTCGCGGAAAAGCTCCAGCTGTTCCTCCGTAGCGGTTGAGCCAAGCACGATTTTCGCCGGATCGCCCGGCGTCAGGGATAAAAGCAAAAACAAAAACAGCGTCACACCGATCATGATCGGGATAATCAAAATGAGCCGCTTAATAATATAACGTATCATAAAACTCCTCCGGCAAAAAATTCCGGCGTGGCGTTAAAGGCCACGCCGGAACAGTGCCCGTATTACCCCGTATAGGTTGCGTTACGGAAGCTCTGGATCATATCGCCGCGGACAGTCACGCCGGTGAGCCCCTTGTCCATGACGCTGATGATCGGCGTCAGGTAGACTCCCACCATCGGGACATCCTGTCCGATGATCTCGTGCGCCTGCTTGGCCAGCGTCTTGAGCTCCTCAGGATCAGTTGAGGTACGCATCTGGTCAGCGACCGCGTCATAGGCCGGGTTGCTGTAGCGG
>JAAYBH010000177.1 GCA_012718935.1 Clostridiales bacterium | reverse complement strand
TTGGCCGCGTCCGCGTATTCCGCGTCGTTTTCCTGGATATACGACAGAGCCTCCGAGGTCAGTGCGCTCGAAGTCTGATATTTGCTTAAGAATTCGCAGTATTCCGGATTGTTCTTCTTAAATTCGGGGTTGACGCAAACCGTCAGCTGTACCGCGGGGCAGGCGCATTCGCCGGCCTGATACTTGTCGGGATCATAGGGCGCGTCCTCCAGCAGGACAAGATCATATTTGCCGGTGATCCAGGCCGGCTCCCAATAGTAGGTTACGATCGGCTCGCCTTTTTCATAGGCGGCGGAGATGGCTGCCGCCAGTGCCGGGTCTGAGCCCGGGTCCATATAGTTGTACATTGCGTCTAGTCCGTAAAACTTAACTTTATTGCGCATGATCTCGTCCACCGACCAGCCGGATATGGCGCCGTAGATACGGCCCATGCCCGGATCGTCGGGATCGGCAAACACGTCGGCGTAATTAGCCAGATCCGCGACGGACTTCAGGTCCGGCGCCAACGGCTCAATGCCTCTGTCGGGGTCCCCCTCAATGACATAGCGGGGCACATAAATGCCCTGCGCGTTGTCCGCGTAATTCAGGCCCAGCTCAATGACCGAGCCGTTCGCGACATCGTCCTTATAGGTGGTGATATTGTCCTGCCAGGTCTCCATATAGACCTGTACGTCGCCGTTTTTAAGTCCGCCATAGGTTATGGCGGTCGTGCCGCTCATTTGTTCGGTTTCCATGTTGTAGGCCGACTCCGCGATCAGCATGGCTACGGCGTTATGGAATTTCATGCTGTCCCATCCGGCGTCGCCGAAGGTGACCTTGACCGGCTCTTTCTTCCCGCAGGAAGCGATCAACGCTATTGTAAAAACCGATGTTAATATCGCTGCGATTATTTTCTTCATATTTCCTCCTTTTTATTGGGGGCGTTATTAACTTCATCATGACAACGCCCTGCACAGCCTGAAATGCCCGGTTATATTATCACCCGACGAGACAATCCATTCGTATTCCGAGCATTTCTATGGACTATAATATTGAAAAACGTCCGCCATGTCAACAACAGACACACTTATATTTTTGTTCAAGTTGCTACTTTTTCGAAAGCCACCCCTCCTTGGGCGGGGAATTTTCAAGACAGGAGAGCAGTATGAGAAGAAAAGACAGAGAAATCACGGACCCTGAGGAGATCAAGGCAATTATCAGGAAAGCCAGCGTCTGCAGGGTGGCTTTTTATGACGATATCTACCCATATATCGTCCCGCTCAATTTCGGCTATGAAGAGGGCGCCGGAAAAGTGACGCTGTATTTTCACTGTGCCAACGAGGGCAAAAAGCTGGATCTGTTGAGGCGCAATCCGCATGTCGCCTTTGAAATGGACTGCCCCGACAAATTTTACGACGGGGACAAGGCCTGCTACTCGACGATGGATTTTGAGAGCGTCTGCGGCAACGGTACGCTGGAGATCGTGGGCGACGATGAAAAAATCCCGGCCTTGATGCTCATCATGCAACAGTATTCAAACAAGCGGGACTTTGATTTCGACGCCCTCGAGGTCAAGGCCGTCACCGTCCTGAAGCTCTCGGTGAACGAGATGACAGGAAAGAGATTGAAACAAGCATAGGGGGCAAACCTAGTGTTTGCCCTGTACCGATTATGCATATAGAAAGAGGGCAGACACGAGGTCTGCCCCTACACATTAGCCGATAAGAAGTGCGGGGGCGCAAACCCCCGCACTTCTTATTGCATCAATTTTTATACGTAAAACTGGTGGTTGCCGACGGTTGTGACATGGTTTTTATTCTGCATCATCCAAAAGTTCGTTGAGATGGCGGGGTTCAGGAAGAACAGACTGCTGCCGGCGACGCTGGCGCCGTCCAGGCAGAGCTTTGCGGCCAGGATGCTGTCCGCGGACGGCGTATTATGGATCGTCCCGTTTTTTGCGGGCTGGAACTGGCCGCCCCAGCGGCTGTCGAAGATGACGTCGTAGATGGTGTCGGGAAAATCGGGGCTCTTGACTCTGTTCAGGATGACGTTGCCCACGGCAATTTTACCTGTCAGGGGCTCCGCTTCGCTCTCCGCGTGGATGATGCGGGACAGCCAATAAACGGCGTCGGCGTCATAAAAGCTATCGCCGGACTGGATTGTGCCGCTCCCGCTTTGAAGCGTAATAAGGCTGCGGCTGCCGTCCCAGCCGACGGTTGCGCCAAGTGCCTTGGCCAGCACGCGGATGGGGATCATCACACTCCCGTTTTCGGCTTTCACGCCGTATGCCGTGAAGAGCATGCGGCCGTTGGCGTTCACATAAAGACTGCCGGGACGGGCCGTCAGCGTCAGGTCCGGTGTGCGGACGACGCCCTGGTTGTTTTCCCAGGTGATAACGGCGTCGGGGCGGAGCATCTGGGCGGCCGCTCTGAGCGGCACATACGTCGTGTTGCTGCTGACCGACATATTCAGCTCCATCGGTCTGTCGTTTACCACAAGCGATAATGCCGAGGCGGGCATCATTGCCGCCGCTGTCAGGCATATCAATAAGACCAAAGCAATCAGCTGCTTTTTCATCGTTCTCACTCCTTGTCTACATATTGTAACCTAATTGTAACTTGTTGTAGCTTTTTATTCAAGGAGTAAGTTCTGGCAGCAAACTTTGCCGCCCTTCACCACTCCCCCTGGATTTCAGTATCGCTGTGGTCGTTGGAAAACCCCTCGTTATCAAAATAATCGCTGCTGGGTCCGCCGAAGGTCGTGTCGACGTTGACCCACCTGCCATCCCTTTCGTCAAATATCTCGTTCCAGGAGTGGTCGAGCCATTCGCTGCCGCTGAGCGCGTGACCTGTTAGAAGCCTGACCCTGACGCCGACAGCCCGGCACATTGCCACATACAGGCATGCCTTGTCGAAGCAAACGCCCGTTTTCTCACTGAAGGCCGGGACAGCCCCCGAGTACGTGGCAAAGGCGTCTGTTTCGATCTGGTCCGCCTTTTCATGATCATAGCCGATGTTGCCGGCAACCCAGACGTAGAGTATCTCTGCCATCTTGTAATGATCGTTTTCAGCTCCGACGAGATCAATAGCGATATTGTCGATATCCGGGCTTGACCGAACAGCCTCATCGACCGTCACGCCGTTGATATAAACCTTGATCAAGAGCCTTCTGCCTTCGGGCGAGAGGCTTTGGACGGCCTTGTCAACGGTACTGTCAATAAAAGCGGGTATCTGCCGGACGGCGTCGGACGTGACAATCGGCCGGATGGCATTCCGCTCCACCAGCCGGTATGCGCTGGATTCTTCGATATAGTCGTTGAGCGCCGTATTTTTTGATAAAACGGAATAAAAGTTAAAGAACAGCGTAAATATGAGGACGAGCCAAACAGACTTTGGGAGCTGCCAAAAGCCGCTGATGAGGCGCCGCACGGCTTTATTGGCTGAGGCGACGGCGGACCCCATTTTATTGGATAGCGGAATAAACACAAGCCTGTGAAGCGGTATAAAAAGAAGCTGCAGTAAACCGCTCAGGATAATCAAAAGAGCAATCAGAAAGAGCGCATAGACGAGCACATCCTGGCTGAGGATTGAATAGCGGATGACTTCAATGTCTTTAAACAGATTGGACAGAAAGTTATCCCCGTTGTTGGAGTACAAGAAATTCGTGATACAGACCGCCGCAACGGCTGAGACGGTCATGATGACGACGCTGACCGCCGTGCTGAAGGAGTGGAAAATCCGCGCCCCCGTCAGGGGACGGAACAGGCCGTATACAACAGGCAGCAAAAACAGCCCGACCAAAAAAACCGAAACCAGGTTGATATGCTCAAAAAACGACATACACCATAAGCTCCCCGCGCCCATCATCCAAATAATTCCTTACCTTATTATGCCTGCTTTCATCTCCCTCAAACCAAATCCCAGGCAAAAAACAGCCTCCGTGCTTCAGGCACGGAGGCTGTACTATATGAGTTAGGCCGGTCTTACTTGCAGTGCGTTTGCGGGATGGGATTCCAAACTTGCCTGCTTTGGGCCGGTCCTACAAGCCCGCGGATGTCAACGCTTCGTAAACCGTTTCGGCTATAAGCTTTGCGCCGCCGGCATCCGGGTGAAGGCCGTCAAAGCAGAAGAACTCCGGATGGTTTTTTGTGGCGGCGTTGATATCAATCACACGCATGTCTAATTCCTCAGCCAGCTTTTTAAGAGCGTCGGTGATCTCGTCGAGCCGGTCGTTGTTCATTTTGTGGATGACCTTCGTGTAGTTTTCGACGGAAAACTGTGTCGGCGGTGTCATCATGTAAATGACCGGATGGGACGGCAAAGCGGCGTAGTGGGCGACAAGCGCCCTGTAATCGGTGATGTATGGCTCGATGCCCTTCCAGTTCCGGTCCGCCGCGTCATTCGTACCAAGCATGAGCAGTACGATATCGGGCGCAAAATCACAGCTCGCTTTAAAATGCTTGTGCTTCCAATAGGGCTTATCCGAGCTTTTTTGAGCCGAATGCCCGTTAAGGCCGAAATTGCGAACGGAATACCCCGTGCCAAGAAGCTGTTCAAGCTGTGCCGGATAACAATTGATCTCTCTGTCCCTGAGCAGCGCGCCGAAGGTAATGCTGTCTCCGATACAGGCGACCTTTACGGTATCCGGTACGGCGGGCGGTACCGGCGCCGCGTAGTCACGGGCGTAATACAGCACCAGAAGTCCGGCGATAACAATAAGCAATAATAATCCGAGAACGATATACGATAGAGTCGTCATGATCAACGCAACCCCCTGTCTCTCTTAATCTTTCCGGCTGCCGTCCATCCTAATGCCCCGTCGTTATCTGATACTCTTTTTAATAAGCCCGGCAGCAGCCTTACCGTCGGCTATAGCCGTGCATAGGCCGCCGCCGGCCGTTGTCCATTGACCGCAGAGGCAAAACGCTTTTAAGCCGGGCAGGGTTTTCCTTATGTTTGTCTTCAGAGCCGAGGGCGTCGGCGTGAAGCCCTCATAAGAGCCCTTATACACATTCGTCAGTCTGATAAACGTCGCCGGAGTCGCGATATCCACAACGGCGATGGCATCCTTAAAACCGGGATACCTGGCGTCAAGCTCCGCGGCTACGCTGTCGGCCAGATGCTCCTTCCGCATCTTATATGCTGCCGGATTGTCGAGCTTCAGTCTGAGCCAATACTCAAGCGGCGCGTCAAGCATCACCATCACGCTGCTGCCGTCCTTCGGCGCGGCGGAATCGTCAAAATCAAAGGAGCGCAGGTGATAGGAGCAGATTCTGTTGCCCGGCGCCGATTCAAGCCCGGCGGTCGGTTCACATATGGCAAAGAAAGGGATCCCGAGCTTTCTGTCAAGACCGAAGGAGACGATCGCCAGGGGGTTAAAAAGCGGCGCTTCAGCCAATAGTGCGTCAAGCTGCGGATGCCCGTACATTCCGCGAAGCATTTTTTTTAGCGTGTAGTTTGCATCGCATGCGGCGACGACGCCATCGGCTTGGTAAACCCTGCCGTTTGAACGTATGCCCATTGCCCTTCCGCCGACGACAATGATCTCGCTCACCCTCGAATTGACGTTGATTCTCCCGCCCAGCGCCCTGTATTTCTCCTCCATGCGCCTGACCACATCGGCTGCTCCGCCCAGAGGATATCCCGCATTTCCGGTCATACGCGTCCCCAGCATCAGAAATAGCGCAATTGCCGAATAATCACCGGGCATCAGCCGTGTCAGAATATCTCTGATTATATCACTTTTGAAGGTATTTACAACCTCATAAACCGTCTTTCCCCGGTATTTCTGTACGATACAAATAAAACCGCGGCTGTGCCTGAGCAGTCCGGGAAAGCCCATGGCTCCGCAAGGACGTCCCGGTATCAGCGCCGAATGACCGATCATCTCGATATGGCGGCAGAATATTTCAATGGCCGATGCGTCACAGGCTGAGAGTCCCAGTAAAAAGCTTTTGAATTGATCAAGCGCTAACGGAACCTCATATATGAGACCGCCGGTTTGAACGCTGATTGAACCTGCATGACAGATGCCGGTATCGTCCGCCAGCGCGCCGACTTCTTTATACAAGCTATAAATCGGCTCGTCTTTTCTTGTCCCCACCATCCACTGGATGCACCCGTCAAACCTGTAGCCGCTGCGCTTCCATGAGGCGCACATGCCGCCTGGCTGCGGCGCGAGCTCAAATATTTCGGTCTCAAAACCATCCCGCTGCAGATAAATGCCCGCACTGAGTCCCGCCAGTCCGGCTCCGATGATACTGATCTTTTTTGGCAAGATTGTCGTCTCCCCTTTTCAGCTGTTCACCCGTTTTGTATTGTACCCAGATTATAGCGGAAGACAAACCCAGTTTCAGTCTGCATCAAAAATCGGCCGCATGACAGAGCGTAAGCTGCTGTCCGCGGCCGGAAGTACTTAACCTAACGTTTGTATAATATTTGTAATTTTATGGCATATTTTATTATCTAACGTACGTTAGTATTCTATCTTAACGATAGTTAGAGACGATTATTTTCCCAAATCGACTCTAACGGGCTGTTTTTTCTCCGGTACTCTTACTGCTTTCTTTTAGATCCTGAAACCGTATTTTTAGTTTACATAACTATATTGCTTGTTATTATTTTGAATCATCGTTTTACCGTATTTATGTAAACTATATTGTGGTTTTTGATATTCTATGACAATTTTCTCTCTTAATTTATATATTATCGTCATTTTTTGATTTAACTTTAGCGAAAACTAGATTTTTTTCTCCGGCCCTTCTGTCATCAGACAATATTCCTTATTTTTTCCCTGAAGGGTCGTTCAGACCGCATATAGGACGCAATACTGCCCTGTCGCCTGAGCCCGATAGCTTTCCGTATCTTAAGGTAGGTTTCGTTATCTAAAGGAAGATTGACATATTTTTTTCAAACGCTTATACTCAATGTGATTTCCGATAAGCTTATATCAAATAACAGGAGAAATTATGGTTTTTTCCAGTATCGGCTTTCTTTTTTTCTTTCTCCCCTTAC
>JAAYBH010000176.1 GCA_012718935.1 Clostridiales bacterium | reverse complement strand
TAAGGGACGAGGGCCGTCCGCTTAAGGTCTTGATCGCGGGAACGGGCGCCTACGAGAACGAGGTCCGAAAAAAGACGCAGGAGCTTGGCCTGAGCGACACCGTCGTTTTCACAGGCTTCATAACGGATGTGGCACCGTTTCTGAGCATCCTTGATGTGCAGCTGAACGCATCCTACGGAACCGAGGCCACAAGTCTGTCCCTGCTGGAGGGCATGAGCATCGGCCTGCCGGCCGTTGTCAGCGATTACGGCGGCAATCCTTATGTCATTGAAAACGAAAAAAACGGCCTCCTCTTTCATACACTGGACAGCGCCGGTCTGGCTGGATGCATCCGGCGGCTGATGGACAACCCCGAGCTTCTGTCCCGGCTCGGAGAAAGCGCCGCTTTCATATTCAACGACCGTTTTACCGGACGTATCTTCGCTCAAAACATCGAAAGCATCTATATCAAAACGCTGAAAGGAGCCACAGATGGAAAATAAGCAAATGAAGCCGCGGTGGAAGCTGAATATTTTTGATATCATTATCATTGCGGTCGTGATCATTGCGGCCGGGGTGCTGATATTCATTTGGCGCAATTCCGGTAAAAGCAGCAACGCCGCCGCGACCCGGTCCGTGAATTATACAGTCGAACTGAGCAATATGCTGGAGGGCACGTCGCTGAAAATAAAAAAGGGCGATACCATCATGGACAGCACCAAGAAGTATATCATAGGGACTGTCACCAATATGATGACAGAGCCGGCCACGAAGCCCGAACCGAATTATGAAACGGGTGATACGATACCGTCCGTGATCCCGGGCAGGGAAACGGTTCTCATCGAAATTTTATGCGACTGCTCCGAATCAGCGTCTGAAATTATGACGGAAAGCGGGTATCTCATCCGCATCGGAAACGAGGTAACAGCCGCCGGACCCGGTTATGCGGGCAAAGGGTATGTGGTCGCCATTGAGCGGGAGGATCTGGAATCATGAAGAAGATCATCGATGAGCATGGGAGAGTGTTCGGCAAAGTCAGCATCATTGATTTTTTGGTCATCCTGATCGTCCTTGTACTCGGCGCGGCTCTTTACGTCAAATACAACGTCCTTGAGGTGACGAGTGTTGCCGGAAAAACAGATACGATCACCTATGCGGTGACAATTTACGGAGCGCGGGAATATACCGTCAACGGCATTCAAACGGGGGATGTCATATACGACAAAAACGGCAGCGGCGGAAATTCCGTCGGAACGATCACGGGCAAAACGGTAACGGACGCCAAAAAAAACCAGGCGCTTTCAGATGGATCGACAGTGAACGGGGATTATGTGGGCCGTTATGACATTACCCTCACGATAACGGCAAACGGCTCCGTCACCGACGGCCGGTATCTCGTCAACAAGACCTACGAGATCAACACCAACTCGATCCGGACCTACTATACAAAATACTGCGCGTTTGAAGCGACGATTACGGAGATAATATAATGGCTCTGAAGATTCTGATGGCCACGATGGGCCTGGGGATCGGCGGCGCGGAGACGCACATTGTCGAGCTGGCCGGCGAGCTGAAGCGCCGCGGCTTTGATGTGATGGTCGCCTCCAACGGCGGCGTTTATGTTCAGGAAATCGAGGATAAGGGCATCCGCCATTTTCATGTACCGATGAACAAGCGCAATGCCTTCCACATGATCAGGTCCTACTTCCTGCTCAGGAAGCTGATCCGTAGGGAGAATCCGGACATTGTCCATGCCCATGCCAGGATTCCGGCATTCATCTGCGGCCTTCTGCGCAAATCGCTCCGCTTCCCTTTCGTCACAACGGCGCACTTGCCCTTCGACATCAGCGGCGTGCTCCGGTATCTGTCCAACTGGGGAGAAAAAACAATCGCCGTATCCGACGACATCAAGGATTATCTCATAAAAAACTTCGGTATGTCCGAGCGCGATATCATCATCACCATCAACGGCATTGACACCGGGAAATTTTCCGCCGGAACATCCGGCTCCAGGATCACGGAAGAATTTCACCTGGATGCGTCAAAGCCCATCATCACCTCTGTCAGCCGGCTTGACGCCAGCCGGGCCCTCGCAGCCGACCAGCTTATCGGTATTGCGCCGGAGCTGGACAAGCACCTCCCCGGTATTCAGCTCCTCATCGCTGGGGGCGGCGATGTCTATGATGAACTGAAGGTGAAAGCCGACGCCGTCAACAGCGCCCTCGGGCGGCGGATCGTCACGATGACAGGCCCCCGGACGGATATCAGCGAGATCATCGCCGCCGGGGATATATTTATCAATGTTTCCCGTTCCGCGCTGGAAGCGATGGCCTCTGAGAAACCGGTGATCCTGGCAGGCAACGAGGGGTATATCGGTTTGTTGTCCCCCGAAAACATGGACGCCGCCCGGGAGAGCAACTTCTGCTGCCGAGGTTTTCCGATGTCCACGGAAGCGCGGCTTCTTGAGGATATCATCCGGTGCTTTGCCATGTCGCCGTCTGAACGGGCTGCTCTCGGTGCGGTTGAACGTGCTTATATTCTCTCCAATTACTCCGTCAGCCGGATGGCCGACGACAGCCTCAGGGCGTACGAGGCGGTGCGAAGGAAAAAGTATAACGTCGTGATGAGCGGTTATTACGGCTTCGGCAACGCAGGGGATGAAGCAATTCTGCAATCCATTCACCAGAACATCAGCAGCTCCGGCGATATTTCGATTACTGTTTTATCCAACGACCCTGAGGACACAAAAAACAGGTACGGCTATTACGCCGTCAACCGCTTCAAGCTGTTTTCCGTCGTCAGGGCGCTCCGGCGGTGCGACGCGCTTGTGTCGGGCGGCGGCAGCCTTCTTCAGGACCACACCTCCACGCGCTCCCTTTTTTATTACCTCATGATCATACGTGTTTCAGAGTTCTATAAAAAGAAGGTCATGATCTACGCCAACGGGATCGGCCCCGTCCGTAAAAAGATCAACAGGCGGCTCGTCAGCCGCATTGTCGGCCGCGCCGACGTCATCACACTCAGGGATGATGTGTCCGCCCAGGAGCTGCGGAGCATGGGCGTTGTGCGGGACGATATCCGCGTCACCTCCGATCCCGTTTTTACGCTCGGCGGCGCGTCCCGTGAAGAAGCCCTCCGCCTGCTGTCGGAAGCCGGCATCCCCCACGACACGCCTTTTATCTGCGTTTCCGTACGGAACTGGGGCAATATGGGGACCTTCTGCTCCACCATCGCTCGGCTTTGCGACAGTATCCACGATATTTACGGCAGGAACACCATATTTATCGCCATGCAGACACCCCATGACATCGGCATCAGCCATGACGTGTGCCGGATGATGAAAAACAAGGCGTATGTTCTGGATGAACGTTACAAAGCCGAGCAGATCATGGGGATCGTCGGACAATGTGACTTTGTCCTGGCGATGCGCCTGCACACGCTCATCTTTTCCGCCCGGATGTGCGTGCCCTTTATCGGCATGGTCTATGACCCGAAGGTCGACGCCTACATAAAAGCGCTCAGCATGCTGTCCGCCGGAGACGTCAGGGAACTCGATGACGTCCGGGTGCTGGAAGCCGTAAAAAACCTGATGGAAAACAGGGAAAAATACGTCAATTCCCTCAAACGGTCCTTACTGGAGCTGGAAAGCCTCGCTCATCAAGACGCGCAGCTCCTCCTGGAGCTGCTGGAATCGGATAAAAAAAGCCGGACGTGACGTCCGGCCTTTTGATGAAATAATGCTTATAGTCTTGTGGCGATGGCGTCGATGAATTCCTCGGTGGCGGCGGGGGCGGCCTTAAAACCTTCGTCCGCAAGGGCGGCCAGCTCTTTCGGCATCGTGCCGCTCATGAGGGTGTCAAAGCAGGCCTTTTCAAGTTTGCCTGCAAAGGCGGCGAGGTCGGGCAGCTTGTCCAGCTCTCCCCTTTTTCTGAGCGCGCCGGTCCAGGCAAATATCGTCGCTATGGGGTTTGTGGAGGTCTTCTCTCCCTTGAGATAATTATAGTAGTGCTTCGTCACAGTCCCATGGGCGGCCTCATACTCCGTTGTGCCGTCGGGCGCCACCAGGACGCTCGTCATCATGGCCAGCGACCCGAAGGCGGTGGAGATCATATCGCTCATCACGTCGCCGTCGTAATTCTTGCAGGCCCAGATGAAGCCGCCCCTGCTACGGATGACGCGGGCGACCGCGTCGTCGATGAGGGTGTAGAAATATTCGATGCCCAGCGACGCGAATTTGTCCTTATAAGCTTCAAACTCTTCCTCGAAAATCGTTTTGAACTGGCCGTCATAGACCTTTGAGATCGTATCCTTTGTGGAAAACCACAGGTCCTGCTTTGTGTCAATTGCGTACTGGAAGCAGGATTTAGCAAAGCTGCGGATGCTGCTTTCCATATTGTGCATGGCCTGCCATACGGCAGGGCCTTTTGCTTTCTGGACCGACAGGGTTTTTTCAGCACCGCTCTGCCCCTTGAAGGTCAGCACGCATTCACCCGGCTCATCGGTGACCAGCTCGACGGCCTTATACACATCGCCGTAAGCGTGACGGGCGACGGTGATGGGCTTCTCCCAATTCTTCACGACGGGCTTGATGCAGCCGATGACGATGGGCGACCGGAAGACAGTTCCGTCCAGAATGGCGCGGATCGTGGCGTTGGGCGACTTCCACATCTCCGTCAGCTGTGGGAATTCGATCATGCGCTGCTTGTTCGGCGTAATCGTCGCGCATTTGACGGCGACGCCGAGTCTCTTTGTGGCATTGGCCGCGTCAACGGTCACCTGATCCTTCGTCTCGTTGCGGTGCAGCAGGCCGAGATCATAATACTCAGTCTTGAGATCGACGTAAGGCAGAATGAGCCTGTCCTTGATCATTCGCCAGAGAACGCGCGTCATCTCGTCGCCGTCCATCTCCACCAGCGGCGTCGTCATTTGGATTTTAGGCATTAAGTATTTCCCCCTGAGTTCGAGTTCTTGTTTATGTCGGTAATGACTTTTCCGCAATCCGGACAACGCATAACATCTTTCCTCCCTATTTCCCGTAACCGGCGGCGTAGTAGTTCATAAGGCAGCCTTCGGTTAAAATCAGCTTTTCGTCGGGGCTGAGGCCTTTGCAGTAAAGGGTGATATCCTTCACACCGTCTTTAGTGATCACCTTGCCTGTCACGGTCTCGACGCCGTTTATAATCGCCTCGCGGATGCCGGGGATATAGACCCAGTCGCCGTCTAAGTAGTCAAAGGGCTCGCTTTTATCGATGGTGAAAGGGACGATGCCCCAGTTGAGGCAGTTGGAGCGGTAGCGCTTTGTGGCGTATTCGTAGCAGATATTGGCCCAGCCGCCGAGAACCTTCTGGCAGGAGGCAGCCTGCTCGCGGGCGCTGCCGTCTCCGGGCTTTTTGGCGAAGACGCAGGAGCCGATCGTTGTTCTTACGATGTCGCCGCCGACCTTCCTGAGGATTTCGGCAGCCTCGGGCGGTGTCTTGCCGCCCCTTCTCGCCTCTTCAAGCAATCGGACCGCCTTGCTGCGTCCCACATATTCGG
>JAAYBH010000175.1 GCA_012718935.1 Clostridiales bacterium | reverse complement strand
TCAAGAGCCTTACCGATTGCTCTGTCCGGTCCGCTGGTCCCAATGCCGGCCGATACGATTTGTTTTGAGACCAATTCCGAGCCGTTGCGCATCATCACGCATTTCGACGTGGTGGAGCCGATATCGACGCCCAGGGTGAGTATGCTATTATTCATATTGTTTTCCATATCCTTGTGATTGTCGCTTGTATTGTCTGTTCTGGAGTACATCTTACCAGACAAATGCCCATTTTTCAACGCTATATCTGTTGCGTAGACAAATGTTTGCTGGGTATCCGTCCCCATAACGAATACCCAGCATAAGAGAGAGAAAATAGAAATGGCTGGTGATAAAAAGGCAGCGATGAAATGAAAAGCAGCCTGTTTTGAGAAATCAAAACAGACTGCCGCTAACAGCATACCATATTAACCCAATAAGGCTAATATCGTTCCCTTCTCAAAACGTGAAGGCCGAATCGTTTCCAATGTCGACCCCGTGAGCAAGCATCACTTCGTGCTGCTTTTGCAGCGGGTGCTCGCTCAGGCCAGACGGTCATAGGCTTACGCCCTTAGCCCGAAAGGCACGGTAACTATTCAATTAATGTAAGGTTAGCACAGGAGCCGTCTTTTGTCAATCGATTTCAGACAAGTGCGGAATAGAGGATGTTCGCGGCGGTTGACATATGATCGCACGCTTTGGCTTCCTCCTGTTCGACGATGTACAGGGCGATAACGAGCTCCGCCGCCGGGTCCACGTGCAGGCGCGCGCCGCCGAAGCCACAGTGATTGTAGGATACATCGCTGCGCAGCATGCCGAAATCATCTTTTTTTCCGTTCTTCACGTCCCAGCCGAAGCCCCAATTCGAGCCGAGCATACGCTCGCGCCAGTACGAATCGGGTATATGCGCGTTTTGATCGGTTGTCATCAGGCGGACCGAGGCGGGGGAGAGGATCTGTTTTCCACCGAGCGTTCCGTTTTGCAGGAACATCTGGCCGAAAATGAGCTGGTCGCGCATCGTGGTTTTGAGACCGCCCGCCGCGCTGGTGCTCTGGAGCGCTTCCTCCGTGTTGCGGTAATCACCTCCGCGGGAATTCGGCTCACGGAATACGTAGCGGTCGTATTTGTCGCGGGGCAGCGCCCAGTGCGTGTCGGCCATGCCGAGGGGGTCAAAGATGCGCGCGCGTGCAAACGCTTCGAGGCTCATGCCCGATATAATTTCAACAAGCCGGCCCAGCATCTCATACCCGAGGCTGTTGTACGCAAACGCCGTACCGATTGTGGTTTTCAGCGGGGCTTTCTTGGCCAGAAATGAAAAGACCTCCCAGCCGGATGCGGTTTCCGGCAGGCCGAGCTTCTCGCGGGCCGCCATAAGGGCCGCGGTCTGATCCTCGCCTTCTTCAGGCAGCGCGATGCCCAGTTTATTTCTTATGTACTCCGCCGCCCATTCGTACGCCGCGTCCTCGTCCCAACCGGAGACATGCGCCAAGAGGTGCCAGAGCAACACGCCGTCCTTGCCCTCTCCCTCAAATTCGGGAAAGTAAGCCTGTACCGGCTCCCAGAAATCGACGAGGCCATCCTCTTGGAGAATCGCCAGGCATGAGGCCGTAAACGGCTTTGTGACAGAGGCGACACTGAAGATCGCATCCTCGCGCAACGGACCGCCGCCGGGTTTTTGCACGCCGTAGTTACCCTCGAATATCTTCACGCCGCGCCGCAGTGCGTGGAAAGCAATGAAGGGATGCACATTTTTTTTGACCAGCGCTTGAAGGTACCCGTCAAGATAACGAAGTCGGTCAATATTGACGCCGAGCGCATCCATGCCGTAAAGCAGTGTTTCGGGCAGGGCAGATTTTACTGATGTCATTATATAACAAGTCCTTTCTTTAAGTGC
>JAAYBH010000174.1 GCA_012718935.1 Clostridiales bacterium | reverse complement strand
GGTTTTTGTTTGGAAAGTTTTTTGGGAACCACATAAATTGCAGAAAACATGGATGAAATGATCGCAAATATGTATCCCAACCAAATCGTCTTCATCTATAACCGCCTCCAGTTTACGCCGTGTACAACCCACATTATAACGGCCTTTCCTCATTCTGGCAAGAAACCCCGGGAGCGGCAGCCGGGAGGGCCAGCAAAAGGAAAAGAGACCCGTTTTAGGCGGGTCTCTTCATACTGCTCAGTTTTCTTACTCGGCGAAATCGGAATCGATCAGCGCACATAGGGTGTCGACGGCCTGGACTTCGTCGGTGCCGTCGGCGATGATGTTGATGGCAGCGCCTTTGGCTACGCCGAGGGAGAGGACGCCCAGAAGGCTTTTCGCGTTGACCTTGCGCTCATCCTTTTCGATCCAGATGCTGCTCTTGAACTCGTTTGCTTTCTGTATTAAGAAGGTGGCCGGCCTGGCGTGCAGCCCTACCTGATTCATGATTGTCGCTTTCTTAGTATACATGTGCGTTCCTCCTTAAAGAAATACAGCAAATTATTTAATTGTGGCCATTTTTTCATACCTTGATATATAATACTTTACCAAACCGCGGACACAACGTCAAGCCGATTTTGCATAAAATCTGAACATTTTACAAAAACGAAGGTCCGAATACTTTGGTGACAACGCCGAATCACCGGTGCCGTTTACGGTTTGAGCTCCACGATAGTGACGCCCGTTTCACCCTCTCCGAACCGGCCCAGCCGGAAGGATTTGACGTTGCCGTCCCGCTTCAGGCTCTGGTGGACAGCCTGACGGAGCGCGCCCGTGCCCTTCCCGTGGATCACCGTCACTACGTTGAGTTTACCCATGCGCGCGCTGTCCAGATAGCGCTCGAGGATGGGCAGGGCCTCGTCCGTCATCATGCCGCGCAGGTCGATTTCCGGCCTGGCCGCCATCCGGCTGAGCTTTTCCGCCGATTTGGCCAGGTATTTTTTGATCTCCGACTGCGTCTCCCCTTCCATCAGGCGGACCTCCTCCTGCCGGGCTGTGATCTTCATCATACCCGCCTGCAGGGTCAGAACGCCGTCGGCGCTGACGGAAATGACGTCCGCTGTCGTGCCGAGCCCCAGGAGCCTGACCTTGTCGCCGGGGCCTGCAGGCCTTGACGGCGGGTCGTCTTCGTCTTGTCGGGGCGCCTGCAGCGTTTCCTCCGCCTCGTTCAGCTTCCTGAAAATTTCCGCTTTCGCCGCGTTGACTTTTTGCCAGTCGGTGTCGGCTGCCGCTTGGTTGCGCAGACGCCTGAGTTCCTCCATTACGCCGTCCGCCGTGCTTCTGGCCTCTGAGAGGATCCTGTTTGCCTCCCGCTTCGCCAGCTCTGCGGCCTTTTCGCGTTCCTGCGCCGTTCGCGTCCTGTTTTCCTCCGCCAGCCGCGCTTTTTCCTCCGCGACTCTTAGGAGCCGGCGCGTCTCAAGCTGCTCGTTTTCCATCTCATAGCGCGTCTTTTCCAGGTTCCCGAGGACCTCCTCGAAGGAGGCGCTCTCCTCGTTGACCCGGCGTTTCGCGTCATTGATGACCGTCTCCGGCAGCCCCAGGCGCTTTGATATGGCAAAGGCGTTGGATTTCCCGGGTATGCCGATCAGCAGCCTGTAGGTGGGCCTCAGCGTCTCCACGTCAAACTCGCAGGAGGCGTTCGTGACGTTCTCTGTGGTCAGTGCGAAAACCTTCAGCTCTGAGTAGTGGGTTGTGGCGGCGATTTTAGCCCCCGTCCGGCGGGCGTACTCGATGATCGCAATGGCCAGCGCCGCGCCCTCCACAGGGTCCGTGCCCGCGCCCAGCTCGTCAAACAGTAAAAGCGTATCGTCCGCGCTCGCTTCCAGAATTTTAACGATATTCGTCATGTGGGAGGAGAATGTGGACAGCGACTGCTCAATGGACTGCTCGTCCCCGATATCGGCCAGAGTCTCCCTGAAAACCGGCAGGGCGCTCCCGTCATCCGCCGGTATATGGAGCCCGCAGTACGTCATCGCTGCTAAAAGCCCCAGTGTTTTCAGCGTCACCGTCTTGCCTCCGGTGTTTGGCCCGGTGATTATCAGCGTGTCATACTCACCCCCCAGACGGATATCGATCGGTACGACTGTTTTGGGATTGAGGAGCGGATGGCGCGCGCGGCGCAGGACAAGGCGGCTGTTTTCGGATATCTCGGGCTCCGAGGCGTTCAGCTTGTACGAAAGCTTCGCTTTGGAGAAAATGAGGTCCAGGTCTGAGAGGACATTGAAATCGGTGATGATATCCTCCCCATGGGCCGCAGCGTCGGCCGACAGCTCCATCAGGATGCGCTCGATCTCCTTTTTTTCCCTGGACAACAGCTCACGGATTTCGTTGTTCAACTGGACGACTGCCATGGGTTCGATAAAGAACGTCGCACCCGAGGCGGACACGTCGTGGACAAGCCCCGGCACCGCGCCCTTCTGCTCCGCCTTGACAGGCACCACATACCTGTCGTTTTTTACCGTGATGATCGGCTCCTGCAGCGCCTTCGAATACGCCGGCGACGATATGATTTTATTCAGCGACTGGCGAATCCTGTCCCCCGCCACACGCATGTGCCGCCGGATATCACTGAGCTCCGCGCTGGCTGCGTCGGCGATCTCGTCGACGCCGACGATGGAGGACGATATCTTCCCCTCCAGAAATTTGTTGGCAATAAGTGCGTCGAATAAATAATCGATGGCTGTTTTGTCCGTCCTGTCGCCGGAGGCGTAAGCGGCAGCGCCGGCTGCCGCTCGTAAAAGCGCCGCGATGTCCAGAAGCTCGGAGGTGTTGAGCATACCTCCCATATCCGCCCGCCGGACGGCGCTCCGGATGTCCCTGATGCCGGAAAACGCCGGGCTTCCCTTCAGCGTCATCATCTTCTTCGCCGCCGTTGTCTCGGACAGGCGGCAGCGCACCTCGTGTATATCGCCGGCAGGCGTCAAAGCGAGCGCCGCCGCCTTTGCGCCGCCGCTCACTGCCTCGCCGGCCAGCATGTCGAGCACGGCGGGCAGCTCCAGTGTTTTAAGTGATTTTTCGTAAAGTGTCATAGTTCGTCCTTACTTTTTCGGAAAACGGCGGCGCCAGAATCCCAGCGGATTTTCGCTGTCTTTCTTTTTGAAGCGAAGTGTCCCTCTTTTGATTGCGTTCATTTTATACAGCGTCGTATTGCCTAATAGGTCATCCATATTGGTAATCTTACCTGTGATGTAAAACGGCAGCATCAGCATCTCGCCTGCGTCGAAGAGCTCCCCGCCGTCGATTAAGAGACCGTTTTCAGAGAACCCAACTATTTCCTTCGCCGTATCCGGAGGGAGCTTGCCTCCCGCCGTCAGCTTAGAGCTCGTAAACACCGAAACGGCTGACGATATAAACGACCGCAGCTCACCGCCGTCGGTAAAATAAACCTTTGTCAGCCACCCGTCGTTATGAGACCAGTATGCGAACCTGTTCTGTAGCCGCGTAAACGCCGGCGCACTGAACGGCCGGCGCTTGTGGCCAAAAAATAAGAGCTCGGCGATATCAAGACGCGTCAGCTGGTCGAGCGCGAATTCATCCTCAAAATCGACCCAGCAGAAATCGCCGTACCGGTTGATATTTTCTGCCTTCAGCTTGTTAATTTCCGAGCTGCCAACATATTTGAACCCGCTTTGGTTGTGAAGGCTTTGACCGGCGTGTCCGCCCTTTACGAGCAGGATGTTTTTCGGCGGGTTTTCAAGGCAGCTGAGAAAGCCCTTGAAATCGACGCCGTGACAGACGATATGCTTATCGGAGGTGTATGAATGCAAATAGAGCAGGTTTCTTTTCGGCATGAGC
>JAAYBH010000173.1 GCA_012718935.1 Clostridiales bacterium | reverse complement strand
TCCGGCAAATCGACGATCACGTATCTGCTCAACAGGCTGTATGACCTGCCCGAAGGCTGCGGCAGCATCTCCATCGGCGGCGTCGACATCCGCGATATCGACCGGCATTACCTGCGCCGGGGCGTCGGGCTTGTGCTGCAGGAACCGTTTTTATTTTCCAAGACAATATTTGAGAACATCGATATCGCAGCCCGCAGCGAGGACTTGAACCTTGTCCGGAAGACGGCGGGCATCGCAGCAGTGGACGAGAGCATCTTCGCCTTTTCAAAGGGCTACGACACCGTCGTCGGCGAGCGCGGCGTGACGCTCTCCGGCGGCCAGAAGCAGCGCGTTGCCATCGCGCGCACACTGATGCTGGGCGCGCCGATCATGATCTTCGACGATTCCATGTCGAGCCTCGACATGGAGACGGACGCCAAAATCAGAGAAGCCCTCAGGGAAAACACCGCCGGCGCCACGGTTATCCTCATCTCCCACCGCATCTCCACCCTGATGCTCTCCGATACGATCATGGTGCTGGACAACGGTAAAATCGCCGAGCTCGGCAGCCACAGCGAGCTGATCGAAAAAAACGGCATCTATAAACGTATCTACGATCTCCAAAGCAGCGTGTAAAGGCGGGCGGACACAGGGGTCCGCCCCTACGGCAGGGAACGACCGCGTGACGTTCAGTTTGCATGAAATCACATGTGGGGTGGTTATGTTATGAAAAACACGGATATCGGTATTATCGGCGGGGCGGACGGACCCACTTCTATCGTCATTTCATCACAGAGACTGGCATGGTACGAGATTGCTGCTATCGCATTGGCCATTATCATCATCGCATATATTGTCATATGCGCCATCAGAAAAAATAGGAACAGATAGAAACGGGGTCAACGGCCGTCATTGTTATTCCCGCGTAGGCGGGAATAACAGAGTGAAATCCTATTCCAGAGGAAGTGAACCAATGCAGGAACACATAGGAAAAGAACAGGCTACCAAATTCAGCCTTAAAATATGGTCGCGCCTGTTTCCGTATTTCGGGCAGGTCAAAAAGCACATGATCGCCATCCTGATCTTCATGTTTGCGTCGGCGCTGACGGAAGCCTCCTTTCCGCTGTTCACCCGCTTCGCCGTCAACAACTTCGTGATTACGGGCACGACGAAGGGGCTCTTCGCCTTTGCAGCGCTGTTCCTGTTATTTGTCATTTTTGAAGGCTATACTGTTATCATGTTCGCCCGGCAATCCATCAAGGTCGAGATGTTCATGGGGCGGATGCTCAAGCGCAGCTGCTTCGTCCACCTCCAGGAGTTGCCCCTTTCCTTCTACAGTACCACCTCCGTCGGGTTTCTGATTGCCCGCGTCATGTCCGATACGGACAGGATCAGCGGCATGGTGGCCTGGGGGTTCGCCCACGCCGCGTGGAATATCTGCTATATTCTTGGGTCGCTGGTCTTCATGCTGCTGCTCAACTGGAAGCTGGCGCTCCTGCTGCTGGCCGTCATACCGCTCGTTTTGCTGATCACCCTGTATTTTCAAAAACGCATCCTGGCCGTCAACAGGCGCATGCGAGCTGTCAACGCGCAGATTACCGGTGCGTACAACGAGGGTATTACCGGCGCGAAGGCCTCAAAAACCCTTGTCATCGAGGACAAAAACGTCGAAGAATTCAGCGGGCTCACCTCACATATGTACAGGGAATCCATTAAAAGCGCCATGCTCTCGTCGATTATGCTGCCGCTCGTCCTGTTCTGCGGCTCCATCGCCGTCGGAATCGCCTTGTACAGAGGCGGCATTCTTGTCATGGACCAGCTTTTGGACTATGGCATGCTGTCGGCCTTTCTCTCCTACGCCGTCGGTATTATCGAACCAGTCGTCCAGACGACGGGCGTCTTCACGGAAATCGTATCGGCCCAGGTTGGCATAGAACGTGTGACGGCGCTATTGGACGCGCCGAAAACGATTGACGACACGCCGGAGGTTCTGGAAAAATACGGCGACGTGTTCAATCCCAAGCGGGAGAACTGGGAAAGCATCAGGGGGGATATCACCTTTGAAAACGTCTGGTTCAGGTATCCCGACGGCGGTGAGAACATCCTTGAGGATTTCAGCCTCCACATCCCGGCCGGTACCACCGTCGCTCTCGTCGGTGAGACGGGCGCCGGCAAATCGACGCTTGTGAACCTGGCCTGCCGCTTTTTTGAGCCGACGGAAGGACGCGTTTTAATCGACGGCAGGGACTACAGGGAGAGGAGCCAGCTGTGGCTGCATTCATCCCTGGGCTATGTGCTGCAGGACCCGCACCTGTTTTCCGGTACGGTTATGGAAAATATCCGGTACGGCCGGCTGGACGCAACGGACGAGGAGGTCATCGCGGCCTCGAAGCTCGTCTCCGCCGACATCGTCGCCGCCAGACTGCCGGAGGGTTACCTTACCGAGGTCGGCGAGGGGGGAGACCGGCTGTCCACCGGCGAAAAGCAGCTGGTGTCTTTCGCACGGGCCATCCTGGCCGACCCGCCGATCTTCGTGCTGGACGAAGCCACGTCGAGCATCGACACGGAGACGGAGCTGCTGATTCAAAACGCCATATCCCACATCCTGAAGGGCCGCACCTCGTTTATCATTGCCCACCGCCTTTCCACGATCCGCCGGGCCGATATCATCCTCGTCGTGGACGAGGGGAGGATCGTCGAGCGCGGCACCCATGAGGAGCTCATCAGAAAAGAAGGCCATTACGCGTCCCTCTGCCGCGCCATGCAGTTGGAGGAGATCAGATAACTCAATAAATACAGCTGCCTTAAAACGGCGGACGGCCAATGGCCGTCCCTACATGTTGAAATGATGAACATCAAAACGATGTAGGGAACGGCTATCAGCCGTTCCGAAACGTTTTACACGGCAGCCTTTTACTATTTTCCCAATGAGTTGGCAACGAGCGCGTCGTATTGGGTCTGGGTCAGCGCGCAGTGGTAAAACAGCTCGTAATACTCAGCTGTCTCCTCATACATATCATATCCGGCGATATCCGGATAGAGCAGCTGCGCCAGCCACATCATACCCATATACCGGTTGACGGACGGGGGAAAGCCCATCCAGTTGTACGGCCCAAAGGGGACCTCGTAGTATTTGCCGGAGGCTATGGCGCCGAGCTTCTGCCAGGTAGCATCCGTCGAGACGGCGGCATAGGCGCTTTCGGGTGCAAAAATGATAACGTCCGGGTCCCAGTTCAAAAGCTGTTCCATGTCAATGGGGTTGCCGCTGCCCTTGGAAGACGGGTCGTCCACGACGGCAGCATTGTCCGCCAGCAGGTCGAGGATCTCGGCGTGGAAGGAGCTCTTTGCCAGCACATTGAGCCCGTCGCCGCCGGTGCAGTAAACAAGCTTCGTTTTTCCGGCGCCCATCTGCTCCGCGATCTCATGGGTGCGGGCGTTCACAGTCTCGCAGTACTTGGCCAGGACTTCAGCTTCATCCTCCAACCCCAGCAGCCTGCCCAGCTGTCTGTAGGCGTCGGCCATCGTGTCGGTGGAGGCGTCGATATGTACCGTCGGAATCCCCACCTGCTTCATTATGCCGTCCATGTCCTCGACGATGTTCTTCTTCGCTTCGCCCACATCGATGATAACCTGGGGATCAAGGGCCGCAATCTGCTCCAAATTGAGGTCCTCGCTGCCGTAGAACTGACCGATTACGGGCAGTTCCCGGTACTTGGCATCGATAAACGGCATGGCGTCGTCGGACCATTTGCTGGCCGTGCCGACGAGCATATCAGGCGCCAGGGCGAATATGACAATCTGGGCCATTGCGCCGGAAGAAGCGATGCGCGTGATGTTTTTGGGGACCTCCACCTGACGGTCCGTCGAATCGGTAAATATTACGGTGGCGGATTCTTCGGCCGGCGGTTCAGCGGCCGGGGATTCCGGCGCTGCTGATGGCGAAGCTGCCGGGGGAGACGCGGTTTCGGCAGTCTGGGACGTGCCGCCGCAGGCGGTCAGTGCGACAAGCATTGCAAGGGCCAGCAGCAGCGATAGTATTCTCTTTTTCATATTCGGACCTCACTTTATATATATTAACTATTTATAATCAGGGGAAGCCCCGATTCACTGACAGATAATGGCTTTCGGCAAGCAGACTCTTGCCCGATCCCGGCACAGGCTTTGGACCTCCACCTCGACACCGTATAAATCAGTGATCAGCGCATCCGACAATACGTCCCGGGGCGCACCCTGACGGAGTACCCGCCCGTTCGACATGGCCAGGACCTGATCGGCAAACAGGAAGGTCTGGTCGGGGTTGTGGGTCGACTGGATCACCGTGTACCCTTCGGCCGTCAGATTCTTGATGTGCGTCATAATACGGATTTGGTTGCCGTAATCCAGATTTGACGTGGGTTCATCCATGATGAGAATTTTCGCATTTTGGGCCAGCGCCCGCGCGATGAGGACCAGCTGGCGCTCACCGCCGCTGATTCTGACATAGCCGCGCTCCTTCAGGTGATAAATTCCCAGCCGGTCAAGGGCCGATTTTGCGTATTCGATCTGCTGCCTGCCGGGATTTGATACCGCGGAGACCTGCGCGGAGGTCCCCATCAAAACGATGTCAAGCACAGAGAAGTTGAAAATCGGCGCGTGGGACTGAGGGATGTAGGCGATCTGCTTGGCCAGCGCCCGTACCCCGATATTTTTGGCGTCCGCACCGTTGATGGTGATGAGGCCCCGGTAATTCGGCAGCAGGCCGAGCATGCACTGGAACAGCGTGCTTTTCCCGACGCCGTTGGGCCCTAACACCGCAGTGAGACTCCCGTTGTCCGTTATAAAGCTCACGTCGTCCAGTACCTGGTGCTTGCCGTAAGTAAAGCTCAGATTCGATACGCTCACGCTCATTCCAGTCCCGACTCCCTTGTGATAAGATAGATGAAAAACGGCGCACCCACAAAAGCGGTCAATATCCCGATGGGGATCTCTACCGTCAGGAGATTTCTTGCCAGATTATCTACAGCCAGGAGGAAAACAGCCCCTGTAAGCATTGAAGCCGGCATCAGATAGCGGTAATTATTGCCCACAAGCCGCCGCGTGAGATGGGGGATTACGAGACCCACCCAACCGATCATGCCGCTGACGGAGACGCAGGTGGCAGTGATGAGCGTCGAACAGGCGATCACAATCAGGCGTACCCTTCCGGCATTCACACCCATGGTACGCGCCTCGTCGTCACCAAAGGTCAGGACGTTAATCCGCCACCGGAGCAGCAGAAGCGGAATGAGGCCGACAGCCATGAAGACCGACGCGAAAGCGACTTCCTCAATTTTGATCCCGTTCAGGCTTCCGATGAGCCAGTATGTAATGGCCGGGAGCTGGTCTGTCGGATCGGCCACGAGCTTGATATAGGACGTACCGGCTGTAAAGAGGGAGCTGAACATGATGCCGGACAGCACAAGGCTCATAATTTTTGCCCCTTTCGCCCTTTCACTGACGAAAATAACAAGCGCGACGGTCAAAAGACTGAAGCCAAAGGCACTTGCCGTCACGATACTGCGGGGCGCGTCGCAAAGAATCGCCAGCGCCGCTCCGAAGGCCGCGCCGGAGGTGGCGCCCAGAATATCCGGCGCAGCCATCGGATTCCGGAAGATCCCCTGATAAGCCGCCCCCGCCGACGACAGACAGCAGCCCACAAAAGAGGCCAGCAGGATGCGGGGCAGCCTGACGTTAAATAAGACGGTCTCCATATTATCGGTCCAGAATTTTTGAATCGGAGTGATTTTGGAAAATACAATGCCGAGAAGCTCGGCGGGCGCAATCGGATATCTCCCGATAAAGAAGGACAAAATGACCGCGGCGATCAGTACGGCGGCGAGGATGAGAATGACGGTAATGTTTTTCACAGTGCCGGGAGTCCTGCGCATCATCAACTTGCTCCTTCATGATAAATAAAAAAGCTCCCGCACATCGGAAGCAGGGCATCAAAACGCCGGAAGGCGTTTTACGTGCTGCTCCTTTTCAAGAATGGAGGGCTCCGCCGTTTCCGGCAGAACCGTGCGGGCGGGCGCGCTGTGCCGCGCCGCCCGGGCCAGATCACCGTTTTCCGGCAGGTGATAAGGCTCGGAGCCGATATAAGACGCGGTCTTTTCACTGTCGAGTGAAAAATCAGCGCCATTTTTCGAAATCTATTGAAATTTAACCAAATTCGGTTATCATGATAAACAATGTAAAACATTTAATAACGACTAAGAGTATGTGACAAACGATAATAAACGTTACATTACAGCATCATTATACATGATGCCGTAGCGTTGTCAACACTTTTTATGGGCAGAAAGAGGGAAACATGCTGTTTGACTGGAACGTTGATACAATCCGTTGGTATTCGGACGCCGAGGCTTATTCCGGTTTTTACAAAAAAATCGCCGAGACGCTTACTCCCGGGCTGAGAGGGTATCAAACCCTGTGCGACCTCGGCTGCGGGCCGGGCCTGTTCAGCTTCGAAGCGGCAACCCACTATGACAGGATCGAATGTATCGATCTCAGCGAGGCGGCGCTGCAGTCGATCAGACAGCGGGCGGCGCAGCAGGGCATCACAAACATCAGCACCCGTCTGGCGGACGCCTATCAGCTCACTGGCTCATGGGATGTGATTTATATGAGCTTCTTCGGCAGCCGAGAACTCGACCACTTTCTACCGATGTGCAGAAAGCTAATCGCCGTTGTGTCGGAAACCTCCGAATCCGAGCTGTTCCCCCTGAAGGAGCGGCGGTACAAAAAAAACACGGCGGATGAGACGGCGCAGTATCTGAAGGAGAAGGGCATACAATATCATCTGACGCGCAAGCGGCTGGAATTCGGACAGCCGTTTACATCGCTCGGCGATGCGCGCCTCTGTATCCGATACTATGTGCCTGATATTACAGATGCCGACCTCGATGATTACCTGAATAGGAGGCTGAAGGAAACCCACAGCGAGGTTTGGCCTTATTATCTCCCGCGAGTTAAGTCCGTCGGCATTTTTAAGCTGGACGGGACGCTGGGATGACACATATCTTTCTGACGGGTGATATCCGGACTGGCAAAAGCACGGTTATCAGAAAAACGCTGCTGCTTTTAAAACCGCTTGATCATGCCAGAAAACCGCTTTTCAGCGGTTTCTGTACCTATTTTGGGCCCGACAGGACAAACCCCGACCGATTCCTGTATCTAAACGACGCATCATCTCCGCCTGTTTACGATGAACAACACGCCGTGGCGCGCTTTATTAAGGGGCGCGCCCCTGAAGCGTTCCCCGGACGATTTGATGCGTTGGGGGTAAAACTCATATCTGAAGCCCGGAAAAATGCACGGCTCATCATCATGGACGAGTGCGGCGGGCTTGAGCGGGAAGCGTTTGCTTTTCAGAATGAAGTCATAGGTACGCTGGAGGGGGGCATACCCGTACTTGGCGTGGTGAAGGCCGGTTCCGCCGGCTGGACGGATAAAATCTGCCGCCATCCGAAGGTCCGGCTGCTGACTGTCGACAGAGCCAACAGGGATGTGCTGCCGCTTTTAATTGCCGATATCATGAGGCTATAGCCCGGTGAGCCGGCAGCCCGGCCGGGGTCCATAAACGGCTTGCATATTCAGGCCGGAGGCCATATAATTATTGTGCAAAAAAATAGGAAGAGTAGACAAGATACAAGATATGAAGATTTTAATTTTAAGCGGTTTCCTGGGATCGGGAAAGACAACGGCATTGATGAAGCTGGCACGCTTTTTGGTTGCTCATTCCGCCCCGGACCGGGAGAACAAGGTGATGATCCTGGAAAACGAGGTGGGGGAGGTCGGCATCGACGACGCTTTTCTCAGAGGCGGCGGCTTTCAGGTGGATAACCTGTTCTCGGGCTGCGCCTGCTGTACCGTCTCAGGTGAGCTCGTTTCGGCGGCGGACAGGATCAATAGGGAATACGATCCGGAGTGGCTTATCGTTGAGACGACGGGCATCGCCTATCCCCGGAATATGCAGGAGAACTTGAAATACGCCCTGAAGCTCGATTCCCGGATCGTCATCCTTGTGGACGCCTCCCGCTGGAACAGGCTTCTCATCCCGATGAACAACCTGCTCCGGGGGCAGATTGAAGGCTCGGACACTGTGCTGATCAACAAGACAGACCTGGTTGACATAGAGACGCTTGAAAAAATCGAGAAGGATATCGCGGGCTTTGAACCGGCCGCCGTTGTTTTCAGGATCTCGGCGCTGGGAGATATCCCGCCGGAGGTCTGGCGGAAGGTGGCGGGGGAGTGTGAAGCATGAACGGACATAACCATCACCAGCACATGCACGATGAAAACTGCTCCTGCGGCCATGACCATACTCAGGAGCACTTTCATGGCGACAATTGTTCTTGCGGCCATGACCATACGCACGACGGGAACATCAGCGGTGTTCAGGAAGACGGCATCGGCGTTGTTTATACGGAATACCACCTGCACGACGAAGCTCGCGTCATCTCCGGGCGGCTGACAGTCGCCGGGGCATATGATGCGGTGAAAAAAGCGGTATCACATGCCTTGGAGCAGTACGCCGAAGCCGTACGCGAGGCCGGCGGGATAGTCGGACACATCAAAGCCTCATGCCAGGTGATGACGGTCGAAATGTTCTCCGTGACGGAATCGAACGTCTCCGTCAAAACAGCGCCGCAGCAGGAGATCAGGATCATTCTTGCGGCGATCGTATTCCGCATTGAGCCCGAAAAGGCGGAGGAACTGGCGCGCAAGTCTCTGGAAGCCGTCCGTGACAGTGCCGGAATATAGAAACAGAAACCCCACCGTTAGAGGGTGCGTCTTAGAGATTTTTAATCCGCGACGGATGATCGCTGCCTGTCCCCTTGCCTTCGGAGAGATTGGTGTGAAAAAGAGGGTGATAAACGTGCTGAATTATAAAAAGCCAGCGGTCTGGCTTATCGTCACTTCTGTTATCATCTGCATCGTCGCAGTTGTATGCTTCCTAACAAATCCGAGGAAGGCTCCAATCTCTTTCGGCACTATTCAGATCACTTGGGCAAACACATTAGATCTGAGATCTAACGAGCCGGCATCTTACAAATTGAATGATGCAGAGCTTGGTGAATTAAGAGACCGTCTGCGGGATTTGAAGATAGGCAGGAAAAATCATGATTATGGCGGTTTTACGCCTATGTATTCGCTTTCAATAAAAGCGCAAGGCATGGAGCAATTCATGATTGCATGCTACAACAGAGACGGCACTCATGTGGGTTTGATGTACCAAGGGGAATATTACCGCATTGAAAATGACGATTTTTCAAGATACCTCAGCAGCATCTGTGCCGGGGAAAACAGAGCTGAAGCACCCGGTAATAAAGGCAGGTTGTCCCTCAACAATGTGATTATGCTTTCTCAAAAAGGTGAAGAGCTCTCGTGGGAAGATTTTGAGCCGTTTTTTTATGTGGAAACCGGCTCCGGTCTCTATATCCGTCTTTATGAGATTAATCCTTTGTTCTCACTTTTGATGGGAGGAGACAATCCCGACAATAAGCCTATGTATATCAGACTTCGCACCAATACGGAGCCGGAGGATGCCATCGACATTCGAACAGAGGATGTAACCGCTTTTATCAGCAAGCATAGAGATGATATGCCGGATTCTTTACTTCTCCCTCCGCTTGAAGAGAGCCGGTAAAAAGCTTACTTGTTTTCGTAAATCCCTAATTTGAACTCCCTTCTGCTGGTTTTTTTCATGTCATATCGGTCTTTTCGTAAATCGAGCGCCATATGCCCGATGATATTACAAAAAGATCAAAAAAGAAAACAATTTGCTCCTTGACCTTGGTATTGTCCCAAGGTTTATAATTATTTTAACTAACACTGTTATTTTTTTAACGGTATAGCGCCGCTTATAGACAAGGGTTATGGATTTTCGTAAAAACACGCAAATTATGATGAAAAGGAAAGGCTCTAATATGGATTTCAAATTCACGACCGAAGAACAGGACATTATCTCAATGCTGAACGACTTCTGTATCAAAGAAGTTCAGCCGATTGCAGCGGAGATTGATGAAAATGAGCGCTTCCCGGAAGAGACGGTGGCAAAGCTGGCGGAGATGGGCATGATGGGCATCCCGTTCCCGGAGGAATACGGCGGGGCCGGCCTCAGCTACGTCACATATATCGCCGCATGCGAAGAGCTCGCAAAATACTGTGCCAGCACGAGCGTCATACTCTCCGCCCACTGCTCCCTGTGCTGCTGGCCGATCAGCGAGTTCGGAACCGAGGAGCAGAAGAAGAAGTATCTGGCCCCGCTGATGACGGGCGAGCACCTCGGCGCTTTCGGGCTGACGGAGCCCTGCGCCGGTACCGACGCCGCCATGCAGAGGACGACGGCTGTGGACAAGGGAGATCATTGGCTGATCAACGGCTCAAAGCTTTTCATTACAAACGCCGGCTTCGCCGACACCTTCGTCATTTTTGCCATGACAGACAAGGCTCAGGGAAACAGAGGAATTTCGGCATTTATCGTTGAGAGGGATTTCCCCGGCTTCCAGGTCGGCTCCCACGAGAAGAAGCTGGGCATTCGTGCTTCCTCCACATGCGAGCTTATTTTTGAGGATATGGTCGTGCCGAAGGAAAACCTCCTGGGTGAACTCAACAAGGGCTTTAAGGTTGCCATGGCGACGCTGGACGGCGGCCGCATCGGCATCGCGGCCCAGGCCTTGGGCATCGCGGAGGGCGCCATCGAGGAGTGCGTCAAGTACGTCACCCAGCGCATCCAATTCGGCAAGCCCATCAGCGCGTTCCAGAATACACAGTTCCAGCTGGCCGACATGCAGACAAAGGTCGAGGCCTCCCGCCTTTTGATCTACCGCGCAGCCCAGGCCAAACAGGACCACGAGCCATACAGCCACCTTGCCGCCATGGCCAAGCTGTTCGCCTCCGAGACAGCCAGCGATGTGACGCGCCGCACGCTGCAGCTCACCGGCGGTTACGGCTACACGCGCGATTACCCCTTCGAGCGCTTCATGCGTGACGCGAAGATCACAGAAATCTACGAAGGCACAAGCGAAGTTCAGAAAATGGTTATCGCCGGCAATATGGGCTTGAGGTAAAAGCCTTAAACAGACAGCGCCCCGCCAAAAAAGCGGGGCGCTGTCAGATGCGCGCAATATGCATCACCGAAAATTCACTCTGTACAATTCCGTATGATGTGATAATATATTTTTATAGCAAAATCCGACTTGTTCTTTACAAATATCATCAGTACGCAATTGCACAGATGCTCAGGTTAAAAAAGTAAGATGAGGTAGTAAGGTTTATGAGTAAATTAAAAACAAAAGAAGAAGCCTGCGCGAAATTCCAAGACGGCCAGGTCATCATGTTCGGCGGCTTTCTCGCCGTCGGCACGCCGGAATCCCTTGTTGACGGGCTAGTGGAGAAGGGCGTCAAAAACCTGACCATTATCGGCAACGACACAAGCTATACGGACAGGGGGATCGGCCGCCTGATCGCCAGCCGGCAGATTAAAAAGGCGATTGTCTCCCATATCGGTACGAACAAGGAGACAGGCCGCCAGATGACGGCGGGCGAGCTTGACGTGGAGCTTGTTCCGCAGGGCACGCTGGCGGAGCGGATTCGTGCCGCAGGGGCCGGTCTTGGCGGTTTTCTGACACCGACAGGCGTCGGGACGATTGTTGAGGAGGGCAAACAAAAGCTGACGGTGAACGGCCGGGAGTACCTGCTGGAGCTGCCGCTTCATGCCGATATTGCAATCCTGAAGGCCTGGAAGGCCGACAAAAGCGGCAACCTTGTGTACAGGCGGGCGACCCGGAATTTTAACCCCCTGATGGCCTTGGCTGCGGACTTTGTCATCGCCGAAGCCGAGGAAATTGTCGAGGTCGGAGAATTGGACCCTGACGACGTCATGACGCCCGGCACCCTCGTCGATATGATCGTTAAGGCTTAAGGAGAGTAAATATGTCAGACATTCGTGAATTGATTGTTAAAAGAGTCGCGGGTTTCTTCAAGGACGGCGACCTTGTCAACCTCGGCATCGGCATGCCCACCATGGTCGCCAATTACATCCCTTCCAATATCAGTGTCCAGCTGCAGTCTGAAAACGGTTTTATCGGCCTTGGCCCCAGTCCGGCAGCCGGTCTGGAAGACAAGGATACGGTCAACGCCGGCGGAATGCCCGTGACGATCCTCGACGGCGGCGCCTGCTTTGACAGCGCCATGAGCTTTGCGCTCATCCGGGGTGGCCATGTGGACGCCACTGTCCTCGGCGCGTTGGAGGTCGACGAAAAAGGGAACCTGGCCAACTGGATAGTCCCCGGCAAGCTGGTGCCCGGCATGGGCGGCGCCATGGACCTTGTGGTCGGCGCCAAAATGGTGATCATCGCCATGGAGCACACCACAAAGGACGGCGCGCCGAAAATACTGAAAAAATGCATGCTGCCCTTGACGGCGGTGTGCGCCGTCGACTGGATTGTCACCGAGCTGGGCGTCATGGAAATGACACCGGACGGTATCGTTTTAAGAGAGCTGGCCTCCGGCGTCACCGTTGACGAGATTCAATCAAAAACGGAAGCAACGCTCATTATTCCGGAAAAAATAGGGGTTATGGCTTGATCAATAAGGAACTGGAGAACCTCACGCGTGATGAACTGATCGACCTCATCGAAATATACTCAAAGCACTGGCTGGCCATGGACGGCGTCTGGTTCCAGTCCGTCGAAGCCGAATACGGCATGGACGAGGCCATGCGCCACGACGAGAACATCTGGCGGCAGTTTACCGTCATCGAGGCAAAACGCATCCGGCAGTTTTTAAACCTGCCCGAGAATTCCGGCGTTGAAGGCCTCACAAAAGCCCTGAGGTACCGGCTGTACGCGAATATTAACACGGACGAAATCATCGCAGACGGCAATACGGTCATCTTCCGCACGCTGGACTGCCGCGTCCAGAATGCCCGGGCGAAAAAGAGCATGACGTTCCACCCCTGCAAATCCGTCGGTATCATCGAATACGGGGGCTTCGCCAAAACCATCGACAGCCGCTTTGAAACGGAGTGTTTGAGCTGTTATCCGGAGCTGACGGACGACACTTGCAGTTGCGCATGGAAGTTTACACTGAAAACTTTATGAAGATTCGAAAAGTCCTGAGACGTAGGGGCCGGTTCCAAACCGGCCCTGTTTCTCGATGTTACACGGCACAGGAGTGGGTTTGGAACCCGCCCCTACGAATAAGTAGCAGTGAACTGTGTTCGCCATTAACACCTTTTTTAGGGCTGTACAAATGTCTCGTTTTCTGCTTAAATAAGATATAATTTGTATAATTCCGCGGATATGATTCATAATGACGCGGAGGAGGTCCCAGGATGAGCCGCTTAAAGCACAGAATCATATGGAGAATACTGCGGTTTCCGGCGATGCTTTTTTTTAAGATTTTGTTTAATTACTCCTGTGAGCAGGCGCCGCGAATCGACAGGCCGTTTCTGTTGATTGCCAACCATGTGACGGATCTGGACCCGGTTATGGTGGGGCTCAGCTTCCGTCAGCAGATGTATTTTGTAGCCAGCGAGCATTTGTTCCGGAAAGGCTTATTATCAAAGCTGCTTGTCTGGCTTGTAGCGCCGATTCCCCGTATCAAAGGGTCAACGGACACAGTTTCAGCCATGAATATTATGCGCGCATTGAAGAACAAAGCAAACGTGGGACTTTTCGCCGAGGGCGACAAGTCCTGGGACGGACGGACGGGACGCCTGCATCCGACGACGGGGCGTCTTGTAAAGGCGTCCCGCGCGGCGCTGGTGACCTACAAGCTGACCGGCGGTTACCTGTCAAGTCCCCGTTGGAGCAAGCGCCTCCGGCGCGGCCGGATGTACGGACGCATTGTCAATGTCTACACCCCCGAGCAGCTGCACGCCATGACGACGGAGGAGATCACGAACGCAATCAATGCCGATGTCTTTGTGGACGCTTATGAGGAACAGCGAAGAGAAAAAATCCCCTACAAGGGCAAGGAGCTGGCCTCAGGGCTGGAGAACGCGCTCTACGCCTGCCCGGCCTGCCAGGAGGTCTGCCGGCTGAAAAGCCGGGACGGCATTT
>JAAYBH010000172.1 GCA_012718935.1 Clostridiales bacterium | reverse complement strand
GATATCTCATATTTTCCACCTGTTGGAGAAGGAGAATGCTATGTATTGCTCAAGGTGCGGCAGCATAAACCAGGACAGCTCGAAATTCTGTCAGAAATGCGGTACGCCAGTAACGCCGGTGGTGCAAACCCCGCCGGTTCAGACCCCGTACATACCACCCCAGAGTAACGCATTTGCGCCGCCGGCAGCGCCGTATCCCCCGAACACCGGATTCAGGCCGGCGGCGGGTATGCCTTATCATCCGAAGCAGAAAAACCCTGTCCTTGTCGCAGCCGGCGTCCTTGTGAGCCTGGCGGTTGTTATTGTCGTTGTGCTGCTGCTTGCGACGATGAACCCGACAAAGGTCGGCAATGTTGATGTCAGCGGCGGGCCCAGCAGCGGCATTGCGCTTGGCAGCAATTCGCCGGATGTCAGCCCTGCCCAGTTGCCGAAGGACGGAATGAGAGAAAACTACACGCAGCTCCTGGGCGGCGGCGCGGATGAAGTCACCGTGATGATCTATATCTGCGGGGCTGATCTCGAATCGGACGGCGCCTGCGGTACGTTGGATATCAATGAAATGCTGGCTGCCGACCTTGGTGACAATGTCAATGTGGTGCTTGAAACGGGCGGCTGCACCTACTGGAGCACGCCGGGTATTATAGATGGGGAAGTGCAGCGCTGGGCGCTCATCGACGGCGAGCTTGTGGAGCTTGAACGCCTTGGGAAAACGCCGATGCTGGACGCTGGTGAGCTCAGTGATTTCATCAGATTTGCCGAGGAGAAATTTCCTGCCAACCGCTATCAGCTGATTTTCTGGGATCACGGCGGCGGCTCGCTTTACGGCTTCGGCTATGATGAGATGTATCCCGACACCGTCATGTTCCTGACAGACATTGCCGATGCTCTTGAAAAAAGCGGTGTAAAGTTTGATATTATCGGTTTTGATGCCTGCCTGATGGGCACTATCGAGACAGCCTACATGCTGGAGCCATACGCCGACTATCTGATCGGCTCTGAGGAAACGGAGCCTGCCTACGGCTGGGACTATACCCCCTGGCTCAACGTACTGGGTGGCAATCCTTCCATCAATACGGTCGAGCTGGGTAAGGTGATTGTCGACAGCTTTTTGGAGCACAATGCCACAGACGGCGCCCAGGACAGCCCGGATAACACCCTGTCCGTTGTAGAGCTGCGTGAGATTCCCGGCGTTTATGAAGAGCTCTGCGACTATATGGAAAACGCCACGGAGGCGCTGGCCAATAAGGAGTTTAAGATGATCTCCTCGGCAGTGGCTCGTTCGAGGTCGTTTGCTGAAGGGGATTACGACCTGATCGATATTGTGGATTTCGCCGTAAAGGCCGACCTTGAGGGATTGGAAGATTTAAAGGAATCGATTCAAAGCGCGGTCAAATATTCCGACAGTACGGCACGCACCGGCGTTTACGGCCTGTCCATGTACTTCCCGTACACTTATTTGGAGGTTTACGGATACGCAAAGAATATATTTGCCGAGTTTGGGTATGGCGGCCCGATATACGTGTTTTATGATAGCTTTGTCAACATTGTGGCCGGCGGCCAAACATATTCCAATACCCGCTCCCTGATGGAAACCGTCACCCAGCAGGAGAATACACAGACAGAACCCGCGACAGATTACTCGTCGTTTGCCTGGTATGACGACAGCGAAGCCCAGAGCTATGACTATGACACCATCGATTACTCGGCCCTCGAAATCATGCAGGACGAAGAGGGCATCTGGTATCTTCCGATGACGGAGGACGATTGGAGCCTGATTACCGAGGTGCAGATGCAGATCCTCTTTGATGACGGCGAGGGGTATATCGATCTGGGCAGCGACCAGTACTGGGAGACGGACGAAAACGGCAACCTCCTCCTGAATTACGGTGCCGACAACACCTGGTATGCCATAGATGGGCAGATCGTCTGTTATTACGCTCTGGATACGATTTACACCGAAACAGACACCATATTTCTCGGGTATGTTCCGGCCGTTCTCAACGGAACGACGGATATTGACATCATCGTCGAAAGGGACGGAGAATACGGCGAGGATTATATCGCCGGCTACCGTTTTGTGGAGAGCAACTCCACAATCGGCGGGGAAGGGACCCTGGGCAAAGGGTATAAGCAGTTCAAGCCGGGCGACAAGATTGATTTTGTCTGCGATTTCTATACCTACGAGGGTGACTTTGACGACAGCTACCTGATCGGCGAAACGGTGACAATCGGTCTCACACCCCCGACAGTAACGTATGAAGATGTGGGCGAGAACAACGTCCTCCAATGCTATATGCTCGTTGACGTCTATCAGAACTATTCCTGGACGGAATACGTTGAATTCAGCGTGGTATCCTAAGGATTTAAAAGCATGACATTTTACTTAATCAGACACGGCGAGACGGACTGGAACAGGCAGAACAGGCTGCAGGGCATTGAAGACATTGAGCTCAACGGGACGGGTGTCAGCCAGTCATACGGTTGCGCAAGGGCATTTCGGAATATACCGGTTGACCGTATTCTGACGAGCCCCTTGAAGCGCGCAAAGGCGACTGCGGAGATCATGGCCGAAACTCTGAACGCCGGGCCGGTGATCGTTGAACAAGATCTGACGGAGCGGGACTTCGGAAAGCTGTCGGGTCTGAGATATGAGGACAGGGAAACACTCTTTGCCCGAAACGAAGACCCATGCATGGAACCGCGCGAAAATGTCATTGAGCGGTTTATGAATGTCCTTTATCGGTATCTGGACGCAGAAGCCGCTGACAGCATCGTCGTCGTCTCCCACGGAGCGTCCATCAATGTCATCCTGTCGCACCTCTCGGGCGGCGATATCGGAACGGGCAAAACGATTCTGAAAAACACATGCATCAGCAAACTCAGCTGCATTGGCCGGGAATTTACTATTGAGCTTTACAATCTGTCGCCGGACGAGTTTTTTAAGACAACGTAGGGGCGGACCTCGTGTCCGCCCTCAGCATGCTCCAGCTGTTTTTCAGGATGGCAGTGATGGTCAGGGTGCGCCGCAGGACCGGACGGTGTCATTTCCCCTATGCTCCACATCCGTAAGCCAGCGTTCCTCGAAGCTTTCAGGGATGTAATCCCTGATATAATCCAGTGCCCGGGTCACATCGTCCGTAATAAAAAAGAGATCAATACAGCCGGCTTTGGCAAAATTTTTCCGAATTGATGTTTTAAGCTGTTCAATCAGATGCTCATAATATCCGTTGATATTGAGCATGACAATCGGTTTGCTGTGATATCGCAGCTGCTTAAGCGTGATGATCTCCATGATTTCCTCTATGGTCCCGAAACCGCCGGGCAGCGCGATGAAAGCATCCGATCGGATGTCCATCTGAGCTTTGCGTTCCCGCATATCGGGTGTGACAACGAGCTCATCGCAGCCGTCGTAAACGATACCCTTTTCATTGAGCGCCTCCGGAATAATTCCGATGACCTTCCCACCCTGACTGTGCACGGCACGGGCACATGCGCCCATTAAACCCGTCAGGCCGCCGCCGAAGAGGAACAGGTCGCCCCTCGCGGCGATTTCACGGCCCAGTTCGAACGCTGCGTCAAAATACGCATGATCGATTGTATTGCTGGAAGAGCTGAAAACGCAGATCACTTTGTTCATCATATGGCTCCCAAATGTATTATGATACCTACCCGTGCGCGTCCTGCGCCAGCTGCCTCAGCTGACCGCAGCCGCCTTGGATGGCCCCGCCGAAGTTATGAAAAAGATCGCAATCGATACTGTCCTTGATTTTATTATGAAAATCTAAAATTTCAAGCTGGTTAATCGGTCTCAGGTTTTTAATATTATTGTCATTATACCGGGATATAATGAGCTTCAGCGGCCTGCCCCGCAAAAGACCGATCAGCGCGTCGATATCCTCGTCCGTATCGTTTATGCCCCGCATCAGCATATATCGGATCCGGGTTTTTGATTTGGTAACTTCGGCAAAGGCAGCTGCCGCGTCTAAAATGTCATGCACCCCGTATTTTTTTGTGAAAGGGATGAGCGCCAGCCGTTTTTCGTCCGTCGGGGCATGGAGCGACAGGTTCAGACGCATGTGGATACTCCCTTTTTTGAGATATCGGGCTAAGTCATAAATACGCGGCACCACGCCGACGGTTGCCAGCTCGAAATGGCAGAGATCCCGTTCTTCGCGGATTCTTTCGATGGACGTAATGACTGTAGGGTAATTGAGAAGCGGCTCACCCATTCCGGCAAACACAACGGCGTCGATAGGAGGTCGTCCGGCCCTGTGGCGGCCGTTATCGCAGATATCGACCTGGCCGAGGATCTCGTCGGTCGTGAGATTCCTGACAAAACCCTCCTTTCCGGTAGCGCAGAACCGGCAGCCCATGGCGCACCCCACCTGAGACGAAACGCAGACCGTGCTGTGATAAGTCAGGCGCTGCTCCCTGTCGTGCATATAAAGAGCCTCTACTGAATTCCGATCGTCCAGACCGACAAGATACTTGAACGTGTTGTCCTCGCTTCTCAGTTCCCTTAAAATTTTCATGGCTGTTCCTCCGTCATCGCCCGGCTGTGAGGCAATAAAGTAATAAAGACAAAAAAGATAAAAAAATCCTTGAAGCGCAATGCTTCAAGGATTTTACCATTGTCCCTCGCGTCTTATTCTCTGCCGGAATAAGTTCAAATAGCGGTCAGGCAGGTCTCCTGGCTAACGGATCGTCGCTTGTCTCCCCTTCCCGGCTGTCGAGAAGCCGGTGGATATTGAGAGTCGCTCCCCGGATACAGTGGCGGGACCGCTCGGTTACAATAAATCCCATAGGATTCATATTCCGATTCCCTATTCTCCCCGCCGTTGGCTGGCCAGCGGCTGCGGGCACCTGATCGTCGTATTCAGTTAACGTTACTTTAACATATGGTGTTGGCGTTGGCAATATGTTTTTTTGCCGTCTTGACGCGTCTCGCCTGATCCCGGCCGGCAGGGCATATGGCGCTGCACAGTCCGCACTCCAGACAATTTTCAGGATGGAGAAGGGCCGCTTTGTCCTGTTTATTGTCATCAATATAATGTGCGATTTCACGGACATGAAGAGTCACGGGGCAGTAAGCGCTGCAGAAATTGCATTGAGAGCACAGCGCCTCCCTGAACGCCGTTATCCGGCCGACGGCCAGGAAATTTGTCTTTTCGCCGATAACCGCGCCGTCGTCGGCAAGACACGCGTTCATGATGCCGCCGCCTGTATAGACGTTGACGGCGACCGGCAGGATCTTTCGCGCCGTTTCGTAAACGCCGTCGCCCAGCCTGACGCGAACGGCCCGGCCTATACGCCTATCGAGGTCGGCGACCGTTATAAACCGCCTGTCAGCCGCGCGGTGCCATAAAACAGCTTTACTAATCGTGTAAACGGTCTGGACATTCAGGACGAGGATGCCGGCCTCGGCGGGGACGCACTCGGCGGGAGCATCTCCGACGACCTCTCTGACGAGCAGTTTTTCCGCGCCGGCGGGATAATAGTCTCTGACCTGATGCAGCTTGACGGTTTCCGGCAGGTGAAACCCGACGGGGTTCTTCGCCGCCACGGTTACGGTCTTGAACGGGATACATGATGCGAGAATTTCAATGCCCCTCATAATCTCATCACCCCGGTTTATGAGAAGCCATTTATCATGCAGGAGTCCCGGGTCGCATTCTACAGCATTGACGATAAGGTGCTTATCGCGAGACTTTGACTCCATCACCGCCTTGATTTTTTCTGCAGCGGGAAAAGCCGCGCCGCCCATGCCGAAGACGCCGCTTATTTCAATGCGCCTTAAAATTTCTGAGCTGGATGGAAGGCCGGCGGAGGGCGCCGGGTCGTCTTCTCCGGTCAGGTCAATGTACGGCAGCTCGGTGGATATGATGATTTTCTGCCTCCCGCTGAATTTTTTCCGGAGCTTTACAGTACCGCCGATATCCAGCCAGTCCGTAAGATGTGACAGCAGATTGGATACAAGGATGCCGATCGGCATTGCGGCAGGCTGGCCTGCCAGTCCGGCCAAAATACCCGCCAGAAAGCCGATAATCAGGCCGACGGCCGGTTTGGCTGTGGTTGTGACGGGGTCAGTCATGACAAGGCATCCCCAGAAGAAGACACCGGCGGCCAACACTGCCTCCACAGTCAGAATCCGGCCGATCAGCAGCGCTGACAGCATGCCGGCGATTATGCCGAGACCGGCAAGAGGGCGGATGAATAAAAACGGCAGCGACAGCAAAACAGCCGGCAGCAGATACCAGGACGGTTCAAAGGCCGGAGACTTTAACGGCGTGAGGATAAACAGCAGCGCTAACCCCACCATAGCGGGGTTGAGCGGGTTTTTGCCGGTACCGCCCCAGATGGCTTTTCCGATAATCAGCGCCGCGGCCAGCGCCGCGCATTCCGCCCAAAACGGGGCTCCGGGTGACAGTGTAAAGAGAATAAGCGCCGTCACAGCTGCCGAAACGGCGCAGACGGGGCGTTTGAAGAGCATATAATGTGCGCCGGCGTCAAGGAACAGCCCGACGACGAGAAGGAGAAGCAGGGTCAGGATATCACCGGGCGCTTTCAGAAACCGCGGCAGGTTATAAAGGAGTAAAACCAACAAGAGCGCCGACATGAGGCGCTCGTTGGATAACTTGGTCTTTATGAGAGGAAAGGTGTTCACCGTCATACACCCGCAAGGAACTTATGAAACTTATGAAGCCCCTTGCCCAGAAGCATCATCGGGCAGGCGATGGCTGTCTCCAGCCCGGCATTTTTGCACGCCTCCACATCGGCCGGCTCCACATCCTGCTTGCTGTGGAACAGAACACGCGTCACGCCGTTTTTGACCATATCGCTGATCCACGGCGTGATTTCATCCTTTTCAAGATATATGTAAGCGCATTTCGGAATTTTCGGAAGCTCGGAAAAGCTTTTGTAAACTTTAATATCCTGGCCGCTGCTTGCTTTGGGATTCATTGCGTAAACCTTAATGTTATTTCTGATGAAAGCGGGAAGGATCATTTTCATCGAGGGATCGTCATTGAGCGGGTAACCGATAATCAGGACCTCGCCGTCTGAAAAATAGTCTTTTGTAAGCTTCGCCATATAGGCCTCCTTTAATCTTTATATCAACTGATCTTCAAGCTGGTCTTATGTACTGGTCGTTGATGCTGCCTTTTCAATGGCATTTAATATGCTCGATTCGTCAAACGGCTTTGTCACATATCCCCTGGCGCCCGCATTGAGAGCTTCCAGCACCTTTTCCGGTTTACCGACGGCGGCGAGCATAATGACGACGGCGCCATCATTGATCCGGATAATTTTTTCCAGTGTTTCAAGGCCACTTTCACCCGGCATCGTCATATCCAGCATGACGATATCGGGCAGCAGAGCCTTGTAAATTTCCACGGCATTCGGCCCGTTGATTGCCTCCGCGATAATTTCATGACCGGCGCCCTGCAAAATATCCCGGAGCGTTTCTCTCATATAGTTTGAGTCATCTGCAATTAATATACGATACATCAATACGCTCCTATTATTAAGAGTGCAGAATTAGGAATAATTGTCATATCTATTATAATCCGCTTAGAAGAGCGCTGTCAACAAAGGATTCTTTCGAATCCTTGTGGATTCTCTGAATTCTTCAGGATTTATATCAACGCCAGCCCGGCGGCAATAAACAGCCAACCCGGAATAACCGGCAGGACAAGCCCGATAACACCGAGGATTATAAACAGGATTCCGAAGAATTTTCTATTCGTTTTAGACGAATCCTTAACGTGCATGTGAGAACCTCCCTTACATCTTTATTCATTCGTATTTTTACCCGAAACATACTCAAAAAACACCTTTAGCAACGCGCATATTTTGACAAGTTTCAGGCTATCATGCTATAATATCCCTATATCTTAAAATCATGTCATGGAGGTGTTTATGAAGGATGTATTAATGTTCATGACCAGCTGGTGCCCTTACTGCAAGAAGGCAATCCAGCTGATTGACGAGTGCCGGAATGAAAACCAAGCGTACAGAGATGTCGAAATCGTCATGATCGATGAAGACAAGGAGAGAAAATACGCCGACACCTTTGATTACTACAGAGTACCGACATTTTATGTTGACGGCGTCAAGGTACATGAAGGCGCGGCCGACATGGAATGCATACGGAAAGTTTTCGAGAGAGCTGTCGGATAATTTGCGGATAAATCATCATGTAAAGGGCGAAAGCGGTGGCTTCGCCCTTAATTCATCCTACGCAGCCCCATAAAACACAAATGATGCTGTTTATTGCGGTAATAAAGTACAATATATGGTGTCTATTTGTAAAAAAACCGGTTTTTATGCTTGAAAACAAAAAAAATCAATGATAGAATAAAATGAATAGTATTTTTACCAGAAAAATATATTTTCTGTAAAATTTGGGGCACAAGCATGATTCAATTGTATTTTATGGAAGTAGAACCGCATTGCAACAGCGTCGTAATTGATGAGATGATGCAGTCCATGTCGGGTGAAAAGAAGGAAAGGCTGTCGCGTTACCGCTTCGATATCGACAGAAAGCTCGGCGCTTACGCCGAGACGCTTGCCCGGTGCCTGATCTGCCTGAAGTCCGGTGTCAAATACAAGGAGCTTCAATTTCAGGTGAGCCGCGCAGGCAAACCTTACCTGTCTGGGTTCCCATATTATGAGTTCAGCATTTCTCATGCAAGAAACGCGGTTGCCGCCGCAGTATCGGACAAACCGGTCGGCGTTGATGTTGAAAAGGTCAGGGATTTCGCCAGCGGCTTGGCAAAACGTGTCTTTTCGCAAAATGAGATGGCTTGGCTCAACGGTACGGCTGAAGACAAAGACCGGCGGTTTTTTGATATCTGGACGAAGAAGGAGGCGCTTGTCAAGTACCACGGCACAGGCCTGATGAAGGATTTGAAATTGTTAGACGTTAAAAGCGAGCTTCTACGGGAGAAGCTCTCGACGTTTGATATGGGTGGCTATATCATGTCAATCTGTTCCTGTTATGAATTGCGGGAGACTGAAATCACCGCCATTTCGGAATACGATTTTATTGAAATGTGGCGGAGTTTAATCATCTGACGATATAATGTTTGTATGGAGAAAACCTCATG
>JAAYBH010000171.1 GCA_012718935.1 Clostridiales bacterium | reverse complement strand
TTTAATGATACATCGGAAAGACGTTGGCGTGAGGTGATGTATCAGCTTTGCATTTCAGATGATGAAGAAATATTGATTACAATTCGTGATATCCATGATGAGATCATAGCCGAAGAGATGAAGAAGGCAAAAGAACAGCTGCAAATTCTGCAGGGACTCGGTTCCAATGCGCCGATTGGTATAATCAAATGCGATATTGACGGCAATATTACTTATGCGAACAAAAAATCGGCTGATATACTCGGCTCGCCGAGTATTGCCGAAACAATGAAAATCAACCTTCTCACTTTCCCCTTGTTAATTGAATGCGGATTTTCCGGTAAACTTAAGGAGTGTCTGCAAATAAATCAATCTATTGTCAGTGACATTGACTATATATCAAAATGGGGTAAAAAGGTCTTCCTGCGCGTGCATATCAAAACATGGCTTGAACAGAGCAATATCAAAGGCGCTCAGGTTATCATTGATGATATTTCTGAAATAAAGCGTCTTGAAGAGGAATTACGGAAAACATCGATCACGGACTTCCTTACAAACACCTATAATAGGCGGCATTTCGTTAATCAACTTGAAAACGAGATTGAACGTACGAAGAGACAAGGGATTGCCTTTTCCCTGGTCATGTTCGATCTGGATTATTTTAAAAGTGTAAACGACATATTTGGCCATCAAACCGGCGATATTATTCTAAAATGTGTTGCTGATGTTGTTAAGAAGAGTATACGAAAAATTGATTGCTTGGCTCGCTGGGGCGGCGAAGAATTCGTTATACTCATGCCCGGAACTCATTTTGATCAAGCCAGAGTATTGGCAGAAAGGCTATGCAAAATAATCAGTGAGACAAACATGCCTAAGATAAGCCGCGTCACGGCAAGTTTCGGAGTCACTCAGTATAACGATAATGATACGGTAGATACGATTATTCAAAAGGCAGATGAATTAACATACCTTGCCAAATCTCGCGGTCGGAATCAAGTGGCTTATTAAAAAGGAGGGTCTACCTGAGAAATAACACACTCGATGCGCACCTGCAATTCAACCCGCTTCAATAGAAGCGGGTTGTTTGTGTTTATTGAAAGTGTCTGCTGGCTAATTGCTGATATTTTACCACGATCATTCACTTAAACGAAGGCACCTGCGTCTGCTTGTCATATATCGGATTGCCGATATGGAGCTTGAATACCTTCATGAAGTCCCTGTCGGGCTCTTCGTCGGGGAAGGCTCTGGTCACAGCGGCAGCATGGGCTTCCCAGCCCGGCTTCCACTCCGAGTGCGTCAGAATGAACAGATCACCGCGCTTAATACCGCGCACGACGCGCTCGCCGGCCTCGTCGGGGGAGCGTTCCATTTTGCTGAAGTCGATGCTCGGATCGAAGTCGATTGTGTTTTTCAGCTTGGAGGGATCGGGAGGCGTGAAGGGTGCGCCAAGCTGCTTTTCCCGGAGCGCGTTCGTGGACTGGCCGAGGTTCGTCTGGAACGGCCCGGGGCAGAACACGCTGGCGCCGACGCCCGTGCCCTCAAGATCAATGGCCAGCGTCTCCATAATCGCCATAACGGCGCGCTTCGTCGAATTGTAGAGCACCATGCCCGGCACGGGAATGAGCCCGTTCTTGGAGGCTGTGCTGACGATATGGCCGCCCTCGCCGTGCTTCAGAATGCGCGGCACGATTGCTTTAATGCCGTTCAAAATGCTCTTGTAATTGATGTCGATGAAAAAGTCCATGTCCTCATAGCTTGTCTCCCAGATATTGCCCTCCCGGTGCCCGATACCGGCATTGTTGACAAGGACGTGAATCTTTCCGAAAACAGACTCGGCTTCTTCGGCTGCTTTTTCGAATGCGGCGCGGTCTGTGACATCCAGCAGAATGCCGTGCGCCGCCCACCCGTTTTCCTTGAAAATCAATAAAGCCTCATCGATCGCCGTCTGCCGAAAGTCGGCGATGATAACATTCATGCCCTCTTTTGCGCAGGCTTTGGCGATGCCCAGCCCCAGGCCGCTCGCCGCTCCCGTAATAAATGCGGTTTTACCCTTTAACTCTGTCATATGTATCCTCCCTGCCGTTATTTGCTTCATTATATCATAAACCCCGGCATGTATACTAGCTTTGAGCATAGATGCAAATATCGAATGAACTCATACGACATCTTTTTAAGTTCAGCGGCTGTAAGGCGCAAAAATGTATCAAACCACCTCTGAAATCAAAGAATAATATGAACATGCGCTTTTCGGGGGTTGCGACAGCTTGAAAAAAAAAGCATTATTGCCGGACGACGCTTACCGCCTGGGCCTCGACGCCGGGTCAACAACGGTAAAAGCAGCGGTCCTCGACAGGAACGACACCCTGGTTTACAGCTGCTATCGCCGGCACTATTCGGACCTTTTCGGCACTCTTGGCGCGATACTGAAAGAGCTCTCCGAGACATTTGGCGAGCATGCCGTCAGGGCGGCTGTGACTGGTTCGGGCGGCCTCGCCGTAGCCGCCGAACCGGATATGCCCTTTGTGCAGGAGGTCATTGCCGGAAGCCGCGCCGTACGGCGGTTTCTGCCCGAAGTTAAAACGGTGCTGGAGCTGGGCGGCGAAGACGCGAAACTGACTTTCCTTGATAAAGGCCTGGACCAGAGAATGAACGGCGTCTGCGCCGGGGGTACCGGCGCTTTCATCGATCAGATGGCGCTCCTTCTGAAAACGGACCCGGACGGGCTTGACAGGCTGGCTGCCTGCCATACGACGCTCTATCCCATCGCAGCCAGATGCGGCGTTTTCGCCAAAACGGACCTTCAGGCGCTTCTGAACGAGGGGGCGCACCGGGAGGACATCGCCGCGTCCGTCTTCCAGGCTGTTGTCAGCCAGACGATCACCGGGCTTGCCTGCGGCAGAAAAATAAGGGGCAAATGCGCCTTTCTCGGCGGACCCCTGTTTTTTCTCCCGCAGCTTCGGCGGCGTTTTCAGGAGACACTCGGGCTTGACGATGCTGACATCCTCCTGCCAGCGAACGCTCAGCTATATGTCGCTGTCGGCGCCGCGCTTTCCGCCGGGGCGTACGGCGACGGCAAAACCGTCACCTTCCACCGCCTGCCCGACATAATCAAAGAGGCTGCCGCCGGCAGAACGGCGGCCGAACTCCGCTTGGCTCCCCTGTTTACAGATCGGACGGAATATCGAAGGTTCCAGAGCAGGCATTCATTGCACAAAGCAGCGCGTAAAGACCTGTCGTCCTTTTCGGGAGACTGCTTTCTCGGCCTTGATATCGGTTCAACCACCTGCAAGGCCGTCCTGATCGACCGGGAGGCGAATCTTCTGTTCTCCCGCTATTCTAGCAACGACGGCAGCCCCCTTTTAAGCGCCGCAGGCATGCTTCGGACGGTTTATGACAGCCTGCCCGAGGGTGCCGCAATCGCGCGCTCCGCCGTCACCGGATACGGTGAAAATCTGATTAAAACAGCCTTCTCCTGTGACATGGGCGAAGTTGAAACCGTCGCGCATTACACCGCCGCGGAATTCTTCCTGCCCGGGGTGGAGACGGTTCTCGATATCGGCGGCCAGGATATGAAATACTTAAGGGCACGGGACAGGATTATCGAAAGCATTGTGCTGAACGAAGCGTGCTCGTCGGGCTGCGGGTCTTTTATTGAGACCTTCGCTAAAACCCTTGGGCTTGATGTGGCCGCCTTTGCCAACGAGGGCGTCCATTCCAAAGCGCCGGTCGATCTGGGGTCGCGCTGTACTGTCTTTATGAATTCAAGAGTCAGGCAGGCGCAGAAGGACGGCATCGCAATTGGAGACATTTCGGCCGGCTTGTGTTATTCAGCCGTGAAAAATGCGCTGCACAAGGTCATCAAAATGCATCACCCCTCAGAGCTGGGGAACAAGATCATCGTTCAGGGCGGCGCGTTCAGAAACGATGCGCTGCTGCGCTGCTTCGAGCTGATTGCCGGAAAAGAGGTAATCAGGCCGGATATCGCAGAGCTGATGGGGGCGTTCGGCGCCGCCTTGACTGCCAGAAATACATGGACCGGCGGCGCGCGTTCCGGATTGATCCGGCCGGAATTGCTGCAAGAGTTCTCTTACAGGACGGATATTACCCGATGCCGCGGCTGCGTCAACCAATGCCTGCTGACGATCAGCAGCTTTTCAAACGGTCAGGCGCTCGTCACGGGGAACCGCTGTGAAAAGGGCGCAGGGTCCGGAACGGTAAAAAACTCACCGAACCTGTACGCTTACAAATATCGGCGCCTCTTTCAGTATGAACCCCTTGAAATCGATAAAGCAACCCGCGGAATTATCGGAATTCCGAGGGCGCTGAATATGTACGAAAACTATCCGTTCTGGTTTACGTTTTTCACCCGGCTCGGCTTCCGGGTCGTCCTGTCGCCCCCGTCAAGCCGACAGATCTACGAGCTCGGTATGGACACGATTTCCTCCGATACGGCGTGTTACCCCGCGAAGCTTTCAAACGGCCATGTGATCGCGCTGATCAACCAGGGCGTGAAGCATATCTTCTTCCCTTGCCTTCCAAAGGAAATAAACGAATTTCAAAATGCTGACAATCATTACAACTGCCCGATCGTCGCCTGCTACGCCGAAGTCCTGCAGGCGAATATCGACCTGCTCAGAGAGCAAAACGTCCGGTTTTATCACCCCTTCCTCCCTTATCATCACGATAGAAGGCTTGCGCGGCGCCTTTATGAGGAACTTCGGGATTTCGAAATCCCCCTGCGAGAAATTGAGCGGGCAGTCGCTTCCGCGCGAAAAGAGGATCAAAATTTCAAGGACGATATCGCCGGTAAGGGGCGGGAGGTTATAAGCCAGCTGTCATCTTCCGGGCAGACGGGGATTATATTGTCCGGAAGGCCGTACCATCTGGACCCGGAGGTCCATCACGGCATCCCGGAGCTCATTGCGTCCCTTGGCTTTGCCGTTTTGACCGAGGATTCCGTCGCGCACCTGGGGCGGGTGGAACGCCCCCTGCGCGTTTTGGATCAGTGGATGTATCACACGCGGCTTTATGAAGCGGCGGATTGGGCTTCAAAATCGGACAATCTGGAGCTCGTCCAGCTCAATTCCTTCGGCTGCGGCCCCGATTCCATCGCCGCCGAACAGGCCCGGGAAATACTTGGACGCCGGCACAAGCTTTATACGATGATCAAAATCGACGAGGTCTGCAATTTGGGCGCCGTGAGAATCCGCCTGCGCTCTCTTCAGGCGGCAATCAAGACCAGGCAGACAGCGGCAGTCAAAAAAGCGCCTGCACCCGCGCACAGCTTCGCCACTTCGGCAAGGCCGCTCAGCCAATATACCATTCTCGGGCCGCAGATGTCTCCCATTCATTTTGAGCTGATTGAGGCGGCGATCCGCTCCGAAGGGTATCGTTTTGACATCCTGCCGACCGTGAGTCAGGAAGACATCGATGAAGGCCTGCGCCATGTGAATAACGACAGCTGTTACCCTGCTATTATCATCATCGGTCAGATTTTAAACGCTCTGAAATCGGGAAAGTACGATCTCGGCAAAACGGCGGTGCTGATGACGCAGACAGGCGGCCCGTGCAGAGCCAGCAACTATCTCGCGCTATTGGACACGGCGCTCCAAAGAAACGGTTTTGAAAGCATCCCGATCCTCTCCCTGACCGTCGGCGCTCCGAAAAGAACAGCCCGCTTCCCGATCACGCCGTCGCTTGTCAAAAAGGCCGTCATGTCTATGATTTACGGCGATCTGCTCATGAAGGTGCTGTATCGGGTCCGTCCCTACGAGCGCGTTCCCGGCGCCTCCGACAGACTGTATGAAACCTGGCTGGCCGCATGCCGTCAGAATGTCGGGCGGGGTGACCGGAGTGCATTCCGACAGAATCTTTATCGAATCGCAAACGACTTTCAGCAGGTGGAAGTGACGGAGGAGAAACGAACCAGGGTCGGCCTGGTCGGCGAGATCATGGTCAAATACCATCCGGCCGCCAATAACGGACTGGCGCAGTTTCTGGAATGCTCCGGCGCCGAGCTTACCGTTCCCGGCCTGACGGATTTCTTTCTGTACTGCGCCCTTGTCAGGGAATACAGCCATCGGTATCTGGACGGCGGAAATATGCAGAGACTGATCGGCCGCCTCTTTGTCCGGTATGTAGAAAGCTACCGGGATGATATGCGCAAAGCACTTTTGAAGACCGGCCGGTTCAAAGCGCCCGACACCATTTACGATCTTGCCGGCAAGGCCGAATCGATCCTCTCCCCCTGCAACCACACGGGTGAAGGGTGGCTTTTGACGGCGGAGATCATTGACCTTATTGAAGAGGGCGCCGGCTGCATTATCTGCATGCAGCCCTTCGCCTGCCTGCCCAATCATATATCGGGGAGGGGTATGATGAAGACCCTGAAAGAAAAATACCCGCATGTTCATATGATCGCCGTCGACTACGACCCCGGCGCCAGCAATGTGAACCAAATCAACAGGATCAGGCTGATGCTGGAAAGCAGCCAAGCATCCGGTGCGGGCTGGGGCTCATGAAAAAACGGGCGGAGAACCGCCCGTTCCTGTTATGCTTCATTATCCTGATCAATCATTAATAGAATGGAAACGGGGAGTAATACGGATGCCTGCGGCCGCTAAACAACCGCGCCAGTAAAAGTGCTGAAATGAGATCCCTTCCGAGCCCCCTGCGTCGAAAGCCTCCGAATCTGCCCGGCCTGCCTCCGAATAAAACCTGGGTTTGTACGGCTTCCGACATATCGTTTGTGTTCTCATTTGATTTCATGTAGTTCGCCATATCCGGATGCATTCTGCAGAAGTCATCGTAAATTCCGTCGGTAATATCGTCCATTTCATCCTGTGACGGCATCATGCCGGTCGATTCAATCGCATCGCAGGTCATTGATATGAACGGCTCCAGCTTATAATGAATTTCAGGGTACATCGCCCGGTGTTTTTTTGTTTCCTCAACCAAGGACATCATATTCGGTGCATTGACCAAATTTTCATTGCTGGCCATGTACGGTAAATTGGTATACTGCTCTTGTGCCACGTTTGTTTCCTCCAAAATCTCAGCTCGTCGTTTGACCGACAACCACTACAACCTATGTCACGAATTCCTTATTTGTTACTCATCAGCCTGGAGCTTTCACCGCAAAATAATCGATTACCCTATTGTTAAATTTTGATTTTCATGTAAAATAATAAAAACAGATTTTTTATCAATGATGAGGAGTGACGGCATGAAAGATTTCGCAGGGAAAATTACATTTATTACCGGAGGCGCATCCGGCGCAGGGCTTGGGCAGGCAAAGCTGTTCGGAGGCCTCGGCGCAAAAATCACGATTGTTGACATCCGTCAGGAAGCCATTGACAAGGCTGTTGCAGAGCTGAAAAGTCTTGGCATCGACGCCCTGGGCATCCAGATGGATCTAACGAACCGTGAGCAGTACACCGCAGCCGCCGATAAGGCCGAAAAGCATTGGGGCGGCCCTCCGCAGCTGCTCATCCAGACAGCCGGCGTCAACACCTTCGGACCTGCGGAAGCATCCACCTTCGAGGATTATGATTGGATTCTCGGTGTCAACCTCCACGGCGTCATCAACGGCATGGTCATCTTTGTTCCCCGCATGATCAAGGCATACAATATACATAACGGCGCCATCAATAAAGACGGCGGGCATATCGGCATCGTCTCCTCCATGGGCGCTTTCGACGGTTTTTCGACAGACGCGCCGTATTCCGTATCCAAGGCTGCCGTCAATAATCTCGCCTTCAGCTATTACGACGCCCTCAAGCCCTACGGTATCGGCGTCACGGTACAATGCCCGGCCAATATCAACTCCAACATCGGCGAGGCTATCAAGACGCGGCCTGCGCATCTCCAGAACAGCGGCTATTACACGTCCGAGGGCACAATGAATATGCTCAAATCCATCCACGCCCAGGGTATGGATCCCATCGAGCTGGCCGGTCACCTGAAATATTCCATCGAAAACGGTCTGCCGCTGTCCCTGCCCCACGATCCGGATACCAGCTTTGTCCGCCGTTCCCTGGAGAAGGTCATTAATTTTGCATCTGTCGAGGGTATGGAGAGAGTGCGCGAGGAGGAACGCCGCATGGCGGAAATGATGAAGAACATGCCGGAGGGCAGCCCCTTTGGCGCGCCTGATCCCAAGTTCGGGCCGGTGGAAGTTTTTGGTCAGGCAAAAGCCGACCTCGATTGGGTTGACGACTCAAAGAAAAAGCATTGACCTGAAAAGGCCGGAACTCAGCTGATACATAATTTAATGCAAAAAAAGCATAAACACTCCATTTGAACGCTGAAAGCTTCGGAGCCTTGCGGCACAAGGGTAAATTGCCGTAAGGCTCCGAATTATGTAAAATGTGTATCCTGTTGCACGAGCGCAGACGCTTGCTATTTTGTATGATTTTTTGTACTATTAAAATAAGAAAATTCATATCACGGAGGATTAACTATGGCTGATTTAGCCGGTATCAACGGACAAAGAGAAAACTTTCGGGTGGTCGGGAAGCGAAATCTCCCCGGCGTACTCTCCAATTCTTTGGCGACAGGCGTCGCCAAATTCGGCATTGACTATGTGCTCCCGGATATGCTCCACGCAAAATTCCTGCGCAGCCCCTATGCCAACGCCAGGGTACTGAGTGTCGACACGATAAAAGCAAGAGCGATCCCCGGCGTTGTGGATATCCTGACCTGGGAAGACGACGATATTAAGTCTCTTGTGAGCTACGGCGAGCACTGGGGAGCGCCCAGGCCGTTTTTCGACAATATTGCCGACCAGGAGGGCGCGGAAGTCGCCGTCATCGTAGTCGCCGAGACGGAGGATATCTGCGAAGCGGCTTTGCGGGCTCTGGATGTTGAGTGGGAAGTCTTGCCCCACGTCGTGGACCTCATGAAGGGTCGGCAGGAGGACGCTTTTGTTATCCGGCCTCAGGACCGGTCGACGCCGCAGTTCGGCGCTCCCGATCCGAATGCCCCTCCGAATCCGCCGAAAAAGGGAAATGTCGCTTTCTCAAACGTCGTCTGGGGCGATGTCGATGAAGGCTTCAAACAGGCGGACCATATCGCGGAATATGAACTGCGTGTACCAGCCTTCGCGTCCCACGTACCTAACCCTTACGGTTCGGTGGCTTGGTGGTCAAAGGATACGTACAGCAGTGAGGAAGAGACGCTGCACATTGAGGGCGCCGTGCGCGAGCGGCTTCCCATCAGCCGGATGTATGATGTGCCTCTTGAGAAGGTCGTGCAGGAAGGTCTGTTTATGGGCGGCAAATATTGCGATTGGGGCCTCCGCCGGTCACAAGAAATCACGCCGCTCCTCGCCAAGCGGACCGGGCGGCCCGTCCGCTGCGTCATGACGCGGGAGCAGACGTTTGACTCCGTTATCATGCAGGAGCGTTATATGTTCATGAAGGTCGGCTTTACTAAGGACGGCCTCATAACCGCCATCGACGACATGTCGATTTCCGACGGCGGCATCTGGGGCAGCTCCGCCTTCGGTCATGTGGGCGATCTGAAGCATGGCCCCTATAATGCAATCAAATGCAAAAACATCCGCCAGCAGATGGAAATTATCGACTCCAACCGCAGCACCCTGTGGGTCACCGGCCAGCACTGTCCTTTCAATTGGGACGTGATTACCGTCGCCATTTACCTCATCGCCGAAAAGCTGGGCAAGGACCCCATTGACATCTCGCGCCTGAATATCCATGGCCCCTCCGGCAAAGATGATCCGGACCCCGTCCCCAGCTTCGAGGCGTGCGTTGAGGCCGGCAAAAAGCTCATGAACTGGAACTGGCACCCCTCCGGCGCGAAGAAGCTCCCGGACGGGCGGATGCACGGCGCCGGTTTCAGGTATCAGCTGTGTGTGCGGCATTCGGTGTCCGGATATGCGTGCAGGCTTGAATACCGCGACGGCGCGGTACACATGCCCACACAGGGCCCCGTTTTCGGCGCTTTCATGGTGGAGCCCAACGCGATGGTGGCTGCAGAGGAGATTGGCCTCAACTATGAGGACATCAAGGTTGACTTCGACTACCGGGCGAAATTCTCGCCCGTCGGCGGCGGCTCGGACGGCTCCACGGCTTCCGCCTGGGCCATGAAGGAATGCGCCAACATACTAAAAAAGCAAATACTCGAAGCCGCTGTCGAATACGCGGAAAGCTGGCCGCTCATGCTGACGGCGCCGCTGCAGGGAACGCCCCTTTTAGAGCCGGGTCCCTTCAAGGGCTGCAAGCCCGAGGACCTGGATATTTTGGACGGCAAGATCATTGTCAAAGCCGATCCCAGTATCTCGGCGCCCCTCAACCGGGCAACGAACCGCGAACTGGTTGCCACATATTCCGGCCGGCCGCCTCTGGCTGCCTGGCTGATCGGCAACAACGGACTAATTCTCGACACGATGAACACCCTTTACTGCGAAGTGGCCGTGGATACGGAGACGGGCGAGGTGGAGATTCTCCGCTTCGGCGCGGCTGTTGACCCTGGAAAAGCCCTGCGCCCAACCTCTTTGGAGAGCCAGATCGACCAGGTGATGTACTTTTCACAGGGCTGCCAGCTGCTTGAGGATTACGTCTACGACGAGCGCACCGGCGTTAAGCTCAACAGCAATATGATCGAATACAAAAAGCCCACCATGCTCGATGTTCCCCCTGTGGAGCATGCGCTGCTGGAGACACGCTCCGGCAACGGCGCTTACGGCGCCAACGGAATCAGCCACTCGATGGCAAACACGCACATGCTTATCACAGCCATCCATAACGCCATCGGCGTATGGGTGGATCCCCCGGCAACACCGGACAAGGTGCTCAAGGCGCTGGGAAAAATATAAGGTATTCCCAAACTCATGCTTTCATATATCCACAAGGAATATCAGAAGCCAAAATGGCATAGCGCCACAACCGGCTTTATCCCTCTTTTTATTGATTTATTACAAATCTTGAGTTATTCTGAAAACAAGTAAACTGAACGAATTCAGGGAGGATTTTCATAATGAGCGAAAAAACAGGCGTGGCTTTCACGCAGGAGGCCGCTCAAGCTCAGGCTCAGGCGGCAATTAAATCCATACCCCCCGCGCTCAAGGAATTCCGCTGCCCCACGTGCAGCCGGATCTTCGCAAACCTTGAGGATCTCAAATATCACTGCGCAGACGAGCATCCTGAAGCAGTACTGCCCTTAACCGTCATACTGCATATCAATGAAAAGGATTGCGAGGTTCTCATCGAGCCCCATTGGACGCTGCACCGCGCGCTCCAGTTCCGTCTGGGGCTGACGGGCGCCAAGCATATGTGCGACCGGGGTGTCTGCGGCTCCTGCACCGTCATCATGGATGGCAGGGCTGTGCTCTCCTGCACCACGCTGGCTGCCGAATGCGAGGGCAAATCCATCATGACGATCGAAGGCATCGCCGCCGACGCGAAATGGAAACCGCTGATCGATGCCTACTGCCGCTGGGACGCCATGCAGTGCGGCTACTGCACCCCCGGCTTCCTTGTCTCCGCTAAGGCGCTCCTGGATAAAAACCCAAATCCGACAGAGGAGGAGATCAAGGAAGCTCTGGCCGGCAACATCTGCATCTGCGGTACGTATCCCCGCCACTCCACCGCGATCATTGAGGCGGCGACGAAAATGGCGAAGGGAGAATTATAGGATGGCCGATCTCGTTGGCGTCAACGGACAAAGAGAGGATTTCAGAGTCGTCGGCAAGCCCAACCTACCCGGCATATTGTCCTATTCCCTTGCAACCGGTATCGCCAAATTCGGTATCGACTATGTGGTACCGGATATGCTCCACGCAAAGTTCCTCCGCAGCCCCTACGCCAACGCGAAGGTGGTCCGCGTTGATACGGCAAAAGCACGAGCCCTTCCCGGTGTCGTCGATATCGTCACCTGGGAGGACGAGGATATTATGCAGCTTGGCAGTACGCCCTTCGGCTTCGGGCCGCGCAGACCCTGGCTTGACAATATCGCCGACCAGGAAAACGCCGAAGTCGCCGTCATCGTCGTAGCGGAAAGCGAGGACATCTGCGAAGAGGCCCTCCGTCTGCTGGACGTGGAATGGGAAGTCTGGGGGCATGTCGTTAATATTCTTGAAGGCAGAAAACCTGACGCCCCTGTCGTGCGGCCCCCGGAGTTTAATAACCTCGCGCCCGATATGTTCGGCCCGCGCCCCGACCCCAATCACCCAAAACAGGGGAACGTCTCCTATGCGCTGACGGTTCAGGGTGATATCGAGGCCGGCTTTAAGGAAGCGGATCAGATCATCGAATACGATCTGCATATCCCCACGTTCGCGTCCCATATCCCGAATCCGCCCGGCTCGATCGCCTGGTGGTTCGACGATCCATATCACCCTGGCGGAAAGAGCCTGCACATCGAAGGCGCCGTCCAGAGGAAGGACGCCATCGGAGCCATGTACGGCGTGCCGCCTGAAAAAACGGTCCAGGAAGGCCTGTTCCAGGGCGGCAAGTACTGCGACTGGGGTATGCGGAAATCACAGGAGATCACGCCGCTCCTGGCCAAGCGGACCGGACGGCCTGTCCGTATGGCGAATACGCGTGAGGAGACCTTCGACTTTCTGATGAACGAGCGGATCATGCACTTGAAGGTCGGCATTAAGAACACGGGCCTGATCACCGCCATCGACGATTTTTCGATTTCGGACGGCGGCGTCCAGGGCAGCTCATCCTTCGGCACGTCGGGCGACCAGGGTTACGGCCCGTATTACACCATGCGCTGCAAGAATATACGCCAGTTCATGGAGATTGTGGACTCAAACCGCGGTAAAATGTATCTCAGCGGGCAGCACTGCCCCTTTAACTGGGACGCCGGCACCATGGCGATTTATTTGATCGCCGAAAAGCTCGGAAAAGACCCCATCGATATCGCCAAGCTCAATTTGCACGGCCCCACCTCCCAGGACGACCCGAATCCCGTACTCAGCTTTGAGGCCTGCCTTGAAGAGGGTAAAAAGCTCATGAACTGGAACTGGCATTCCTCCGGTACAAGGAAGCTGCCGGACGGCCGCCTGCACGGCGCAGCCTTCCGGTATCAGATCTGCCCCCGGCACGCCTTTTCGGGCTACGACTGCAAGCTGGAGCTCAGAAACGGCGAGGTCCACATGCCAACCCAGGGACCCTGCACGGGCATCTACGCCGTCGAGTGCAACGCCATGGTGGTGGCTGAGGAAATCGGCCTTGAGTATGAGGATATCAAAGTTGACTTTGACTACAAGGAAAGATTTACACCCGTCGGCGGCGGCTCGGACGGTACGACTGCTTCGTCCTGGGCGATGAAGGAATGCGCAGCTATCCTGAAGCAAAAAATTCTCGAGGCCGCCATCGACGAAGCTGAAAACCCGCCCCCTCCGGGCATGTTTGACTTCGGAAAGCCTCAGGAACCCAGCCCGCTGAAGGGCTTTAAGCCTGAGGATCTGGACATTGGAAACGGCAAGGTGTTCGTCAAATCCGACCCGACAAAGGCCGTCCCGTTTTCAAGAGCGACATCAAAAAACATCTTCGCGACTTTTTCCGGACGTCCGCCCGCGGCCATCTGGAGCGTAGGCATGGGCCGCATGCTGGATACGATGAACACGGCTTACTGCGAGGTGGCTGTGGATACGGAAACCGGAGAGGTTGAGATCCTCCGGTTCGGCGTCGTAGCTGATCCCGGAAAGATCATGCGCCTCACCTCCCTGGAAAGCCAGATCGACCAGGTCATGTATTTCAGCCAGGGCTGTCAGCTGCTGGAGGAGTATGTCTACGACGAGAGGTCAGGACTCCGGCTCACCGGAAACATGATCGACTATAAAAAACCGACAATCTTGGATATACCGCCGGTTGACCGCAAATTCCTTGAAACCCGCTCCGGCAATGCCGCTTACGGCGCCAGCGGTATCAGCCACTCACTGGCTAACACGCACATGGTGATCATTGCGATCCATAACGCCATCGGCGTCTGGGTGGACCCGCCGGCAACACCTGATAAAATCCTCAAAGCGCTGGGAAAGGCATAGGTGAAAAATTATGAGACCTTTTAAACATATTAACGCAGAAACACTGGATCAGGCCACAGCAATACTGGGAAGCGGCGCCAACAGCCTCATCGCCGGCGGCACCGACCTGCTCGGTACCTTGAAGGACAACATCCTGCCCGATTATCCCGACACCGTCGTCAATCTCAAATCGATACCCGGCCTCGATTATATCAAGGAAGAGGACGGTATGCTGAAAATCGGCGCGACGACGCGACTTGCCGATATCGTAGAAAATACGGCCGTCCAGTCAAAATACACAGCGCTGGCCCAGGCGGCCAAGGCTGTCGCCACACCGCACATCCGCGATATGGGGACAATCGGCGGCACCATTGCCCAACTCCCCCGCTGCTGGTATTTCCGCAAATCTGAAAACCGCTTCCCCTGCCTCAGAAAGGGCGGCGACGAATGCTTCGCTATTCTGGGCGACAATCGCTATCACTCCGCTTTCGGCGGTGCGAAAATATGCGCCACACCCTGCACGCGGGAATGCCCCAACAGCACCGACATCCCGGGCTATATGGCCAAGGTGCGCGAAGGCGACTGGGATGAGGCCGCCCGGATCTTTATGCTGGTCCATCCCCTGCCGATGATTACCGGCCGCATCTGCGCCCATCCGTGCCAGAACGGCTGCAACCGCAACCAGACCGACAAGAGCGTCGGCATCAACTGTGTCGAGCGGACGCTGGGTGATTATGTCCTCGAAAACAGCGATAAATTCTACGCGCCTCCCGCTAAAGAGACCGGCAAGACAGTCGCAATCGTCGGCTCGGGACCCGCCGGCCTGACGGCCGCCTACTACCTGCGCAAAGCGGGCAACAAGGTGACGGTATACGACGTTAAGGAAGAAGCCGGCGGTATGCTCATGTACGCCATTCCCGCCTACCGCCTGCCGAAGGACCTGGTCCGCCGCGTCATCGATATATACAAAAAAATGGGTGTCGAGTTCAAAACCGCGACAAAAATCGGCGCCGACGTCATGCCCGAAGAGCTCGAGCGCACCTATGACAGCGTCCTGTATGCCACCGGCACCTGGAAGCGCCCAATCCTGGGCATTTCAGGCGAAGAATTGACCGTCTTCGGTCTTGACTTCCTCGTAGAAATCAAGAAGTGGATGGACGGCAAGATCGGGCAGGAGGTCTTCGTCATGGGCGGCGGCAACGTCGCCATGGACGTGGCGCTTTCAGCCAAGCGCCTCGGGGCGAAAAAGGTCACGCTGGCCTGCCTGGAGACACGGGATATTATGCCCGCCAGCGACGAGGAGATCGAAAGAGCCATGGCGGAGGGCGTGGAAATCATGCCCGGCTGGGGCCTGTCTAAGGTTATTGAGGAAAACGGCGTCGTAAAGGGCATGGAGCTCAAGCGCTGCTCCTGCGTGTTTGACGAAAAAGGCGCCTTCAATCCGCAGTATGACGAATGTGAGAAAACCATCGTCGAAGCGGAAAACGTGATGCTGGCCACCGGCCAGCGGGTCGATCTTTCCTATTTCGGTGAAAAATATGCAATCCAGCTCTTCCGCGGTTATCTCGATGTGGATGCGGAGACCGCCATGACCTCGCGCAAGGGCATCTTCGGCGCCGGCGACGCGGTCAAGCCGGGCCTCGCCATCGCCGCCATCGCCGCCGGCCGCAAGGCCGCCGTCGGTATGAACACCTACCTCGGCGTCCCGAACGCCGCCACAATCGCCGAACAGGCACCCCTCACCTTTGATAACGAGGGCGTCAAGGTCAAAGAACCGCTGGGGCTCCGGGAGCTCAGCATTGAAAATCGCCGGATCGATGTGGAGGACTCCATGTCCCCGTCAATGGAAGAGGCTGCCCGGGAAACGCTGCGCTGCATGAATTGCGGCTGCCACGCCGTCCACCCGTCCGATGTGGCGCCCGCCCTGATTGCCCTCGGCGCGAAGATCGTCACCAACTGCCGCACCATCGACGCGGAGGATTTCTTCGCCGCGAAGATCTCCAGCAATACCATCCTTGATAAGGATGAGATCATTACAGAAATTCAGATCCCCACCCCGCCGGCAGGCGCCAAGAGCGTCTTCATGAAATTTGCCTACCGCAAATCCATCGACTTCCCCGTCGTCAACGTCGCCGCCCTGATTGACACCGACAACCCCCGCGTCTGCCTGAACGCCGTAGCCCCGAAGCCCATCCGGGCGAAAAAGGCCGAGGCGGTGCTGAAGGGCAAACAGCTT
>JAAYBH010000170.1 GCA_012718935.1 Clostridiales bacterium | reverse complement strand
TGGTCTGCCGCGATGCGGGCTCGCTTCGGTTCGACTGACACCTGATTATTGAGCGCTTACATTGCATTGCATGGAAACTGCTCGAATCGGTTATTGTTCGCGACCGCACCAAGTTGGTTTTTCTCGGTGATCCACTCCAGCGGATTTACGGTTTCATCGGCGCACTGCCAAATATTATGGAAATGGCTGCCAGGGAATACAATATGACCCCTGTTGTATTGGAAAAGAACTACAGATTTCGGAACAACCCTGAAATGCTGAAACTGGACAAAAACATCCGAGCGAACGCCGCCGCCGACTTCGCACCGTCTATTGCTGCTGATGACGTCGCACGGCTACCAGCTTTTTGGGGCTTTACCCAGCAGGAAGAAGCCCAAAAGATTGTCACAAAAATGCAGAGTCTGCTAGCCGGTAGCCCGGATCGGGTAACAGTTCTTTTTAGGGCGCGCGGGGCAAACGCTGATATCATTGAGGGTGAGCTATCGACTCGTGGCGTTCCATATTTTTACGGTATGTTCACTGATGACGACATTGAGTATGTAGACTTCCACATCAAATGCCAAGACCTTTTCATAAAGAGGTTTGGCAAGTCAAAGACCATTACGCTTAAGTCGTTACAGGCATTTGCAGAAAGCATCAAGACTGCATATGAGACCGCGACCAGAAAAACCGTCGATTCCTTGCTCTGTTTGCTTGACGCCCTCATCGCAAAGGTGTCTGTTGATTACGCCGACCTACAGCCGGAAGATAAGTATGAATTGATGCTGGACATCTTTGAAAACAAGCAACTCAAACAGGCGATGGAGTATGTAGACGCACAGGTTATCCTCTCCACTGTCCACGGTGCAAAAGGGTTGGAGTGGGACTATGTAATCCTTGCAGATCTCGAACGTTGGGTATTTCCAGGCTTCATTTGCGGCAATTGCCCAAACAAATTCGCCCCTGTGGTCAAATGCCGCTGTCAATTGCCCACCCCCCTTCCCGCGGATTTTAAGGAAACTGCGTTGGATGAGTTGTCAGTGTTCTATGTAGGGATCACACGGGCAAGGAAACAGGTATTCATCTCGGCGAGTGCAAAGCGCTATAACGCCAATGGTGAAGAGAAGCAAAGCAATTTTTCCTGCCTCTCATCGATTAACGGAATCAGCTTGGTGAACGCAGAAGCAACTCTTCTAGACTAAGCCGAGGGATGTATCTATATGGGGGAATGCCCACGATGCGGACGATTCATCTTTTTTCTATCTCCCCAGCACCCCATCCAGCTTCTCCGCCGCATCCTTGTCCTTCGACTTCAATGCATGGGCGTAGATATTGAGCGTGGTTGATGTCTGCGCATGCCCCAGCCGATTTGACACCGTCCGAATATCCGTCCCCTCCGCGATCATCAGCGTGGCGTTCGTATGGCGCAGGGAGTGTAGCGTGACCTTGCCAAATCCATGCCTTTTCAGGAATTGGCCAAACCACTTGGTGAGCGTGTCGGGATACATCGGCGAACCGTCCCATCCCGTGAACAGCCTGTCGGAGGAGACCCACTTATCCCCCAATTTGAGACGAGCGGTATTCTGCCATTTCCGATATTCTGTCAGTAGCCCCACGACAGACTGCCCAATCGAAAATCTGCGCTGTCCGGCATGTGTCTTTGGCCCCTTCGTGATCAGAGTCTTGTTGCCGATATATTGAGATGTTCGGACAATTGTTATCTGTCCATTTTGCAGATCGATGTCCTTCCACTCCAAACCCATCAGTTCTCCACGGCGCATGCCCGTATAGATCAAAAGCAAGATCATCGTTCGGTATTGCATCGGCTCTTTGTCAAGCGCGAGGATCAGTTGCTTTGCCTCCTGCTCATTCAGAAAGCTGACGTCTTGATGCGGCACCTTGGGCGGGTCGGCTCTGGTCGCGACATTGATGTCCAGAAGCTGCCATTTAACGGCTGTCGACAATATCTTTGAGATCAGCCTGTGGTGCTCCAAGATCGTCTTGGGTGCCAGCCGTCCCTTGTGCACCCTCTTCCCGTCGGCGGTGCGCTTCTGCTGGATTCGCACGTTGTCTTCCGCCAGATTCCGATAGAAGCTGTTCAGATGCGGCGCCTTCAAATCGCTCAGGCGGATGTGCCCAATGGCCGGATTGATCCGCTTCAGAAAATCCGCATATCGACCAACGGTATTCGCGGTTAGCTTCACCTTGGCGTATTCGTCCATCCATCGCTTGGCGAACTCTCCGAATTTCATGTTGCCATCGTATGCCTTGCCGCCTTTCACCTCCTCCTCGAATAGAGCTTTTTGTCGCTCCAATTCCTGCTTCAATTGCTTAGGACTATATTTCTTTTCTGGAACCCATGTCCTGGAGCGATCAATCCGTTTCTTGTCCGCATCGACCCCATAGAAGACGCGGATTTCATAACCCTTCCCTTTGGGACGTGCCGTTGCCATTGGTCATGCTCCTTCGTGAATTTACATAAACTTAACCCCCGGCATTATTATTGCGTAAATCTTCGGAAATTGCAAAAACTTTTTTTGACGGCGAATGGAGGTTTACATTCGAGTGTTTGAGGGAGAGGAGATGGGGAGCCCCGCCTCCTCTCCCAAGATAGAGACTACTTCCGAACGGCCCGAATGGGGCCTTCTGCCTCCTCGGTCGCTGTCGACGTATTGAAGTACATTTGCAGAGCGTCGTAGTTTATTAAGATCTTCCTGCCG
>JAAYBH010000169.1 GCA_012718935.1 Clostridiales bacterium | reverse complement strand
TGCGGGAGGGAGTTGGAGGCAGCCAGCCGGTTTTTTAGTATGTAATTGCGGATTTTCAAAGGTGACTGAAGATTCTTGTATTTAGGACCCAAGGCGTGTACCTCCCGATGCTGATGTCCTTTGTTATATAATGTCATTGTAGCACGGGTACTTGCGGTGTTAATCATGTAGCGTACACAATTATAGCTTTACCTATTAACGTGTTTGCACAATACGGAGGCGAATGGTTTGCGGAAATTAGAAATGTTGCATAAAAAATACCGGGTACATGCGTAAAAGCGATGCCCCCGGACATTTCCTTATTTCGTAAATCTTTTCCAGTGATGTCGAAAATCAAACGCAAGGTAGGAAAATAAAAGATTGAAAGTGACGTCTGTGTCAGACAAATCCAGGTTCGTGATTTCCAGAATTTTTGACAGACGATACGTCATCGTGTTGCGGTGAATGAAAAGTGCGCCCGCGGCTTTGCCTATACTCTGGTTATTCGTCAGGTAAATCCGGAGAGACTCAAGGAAATCGGTATCATGCTCTCTGTCGTATTCCCAAAGCTTAATGATGGCAGAGTGGCAGAACTGAAGAGGATCGAAACTTTTGGAACAAAGCTCCATAGCGTGATGAGCCGCATAATGGTCATAAAAATGAACGCACTTTTTTGGAAACAGCACCATGCCGATCTCGGCGGCCTTTTTCGCTTGCTGATTGCAGCTTGCCGCGTTTTCAATGTCGGGTAAAGGACGGCTGATACCAGCCACAAGATTTTCTGTTTCTAAAGTCTCTGTCAACGCATCCAGGTAAGGCTTATCCGTTTCGACTGAAGTGTTGACGGAGCAGATTAGTTTAATTTCTGAACCGTAGGAAACGGCTTTACCGAATGATGAGATGGCGGCTAAACGGCTGATAATATCGGCTGCTCTGCTGTTGCTCAGCTCCGGTTCCCCGATCTTTCTATGGACGCTGATGATCTGCACCCGGCCTTTCCCCATGATATTCCACTTGAAATATCTCAGCCGTTCTTTTATAAGTTCGGGGCTGCTGAGCTTGCCTTCAATAAGGTCGTATATAAAGAAATCCAACATGCTGTCCGGCGTGTCAGCCTGATTAAGTTCACGTTGAAGCTGTACCGCCAACAGGTTACCCATAAGATCAAAAAAAGCGATTTTGTCCTCGGTGAGCTCCCCGTAATAGAGCGGTGAATCGAGATGCCCAAGAATCCGATTGCTGAGCGCAAGCGTTTTTCTGAGCATGCTGACCCCGTCGTCAGCTGAACTGTCAAGGACGGGGGCACCGGTTTCAAGAGATTTTTTGCGCACGCTGTTTAGTTTGGTAAAAGACATCGCGCTTACGGGGATGCCTTTCAGGCTGTTGATTTGCTGCCAATTGGGAGAGTTGATGTCTGGCTCGGCTGTTATTGCCAGAACGGAGAAGGCAATATCGACAAGAATCAGCGGATTACCGAATATTGGCCTGCCAATATCAAGAATTTCCTGAAGATCACGGCTTTTCATGAGCTTATTCAATATCGGCGCTGACGGATGCAGAGAGTCCATGCTTGATGTCACCCCCTTCAAAGTAGAGCGTTCCCGACAGACGAGGACGCAGCCCCGCCTGCGTCCTCGTTCTTAACGTTTCCTGTTATGGTTTATTTGCCGCCCATGCCCTTTTCGACGGTGTAGGTTGTGCCGAGTGCCTTGAGCTTTTCCTTTTCTGCCTCGAGGAATTCGTATGTAATCGCATTAAGGGCCTTTATGACGGCGTCGTGGTCCAGCGGCGGAATACTGAGCATCTGGCGGGCTTCGGCGGAGGTAGCCACATCGTTGCCGAAGGCACGAACGGCGTTGGCAGCGCGTTCAACCAGCATCATATTGGTGGCCATGATCTTCTTGCCGTCCTTGTCGGTGCCGTAGACGACGTTATCTTCCATGCCGACGCGGATGTGGCCGCCATTGGCGATGGACGCGAACATCACGGGTAGATGGCCCTTGCCGGTGCCGAAGGCGCTCCAGGTGCAGTTCTTCGGCAGCTTGCCGGCAGTCTGCAGCTCGTGCATTTCATCAATCAAGACCTGAAGGCATTTGGTGGTGGCATCCATGCCGCCCATGACGCCCAGACAGAATTGGAAGTGCAGTGGCTCGACGACATAACCCTGCTGCCAGTAAGCGCCGGAGGCGCGCAGCATGCCGAAATCAAAAATTTCGAACTCGGGCTTGATACCCTTTTCCTGATACAGCTTACCCAAGGCCATGAGCATGTTTGGGCTGTTGTGGAACACGCCGCCGGGAACGCCCCAGTTGAAGGAGCCTGCGTCGAAGGTGCCCATCTCGATACCGGGCACGATCCTGTGGTGGATCGTGCGGCAGGCATTGCCGTATGGGCTGTCGTCGGAGACGCGGTTGTCGCCGGAAGAGGTGCAGTTGATGATGATATCGCAGTCCTTATAGGAGCGGATCGCCTTGATCGTTTCGAAGAATTTGACAGGATCCATAACGCCCATACCGTTGTCATCCCGCATGTGCAGGTGGCACACGGATGCGCCCAGCTTCCAGCATTCGTAGACTTGAGCTGCGATATCGGCAGGCTTCTCGGGAATGTTATAGCCGGCGGGTGTAACGGCGCCGGTCATCGCGGCGGTAATGATAGTTTTAGCCATTGTCTATCCTCCGTTTATATTAAGTAATTGTTCAGTTTATCATGATTACATTTTCTTATGGAGCTTCAGCAGCTCGATGATGGTATTATCTCTGAAGCTGGCGATCTCGGGCTTTTGGTGGCCTATGACATCGGGCAGGTTTTCCATCAGCGGACCGATGGAGTCTCCGGAGAGGTCGGCCCATTCATCGGGGACTTTCTTCATGTCCGATATGTCGGCGAAAACGGTGTTTGTCATGGGGCCGAACTTAATGGCACAGCCGCGGAGGCCAAGCTCGCCTCCGCCCAGCTCGTAGTTCATTGCGGGACCGAAGGCGGCCAGGCGCAGGCCGGGACCGAAGGTCCAGGCGTCGTCGGCGTCGGCCATGGAGCACACGCCCTCGCAAACAAGAGCGATTTCCTCGCGCCAAAGGGCGTGCATGAGACGATTGGCTATGAAGCCGCGCTTCTCCTTGCTCATGACGACAGGCGCCTTGTCATACATCCTGTAGAATTTGCGGGCTTCCTCGATGACCTCGGGAGAGGTCTTGTCGCCGCCGCAGATCTCAATGAGGGGCAGGAGGTAGGCGGGATTAAAGGGATGGCCGACGATGATGCGCTCGGGGTGCGCGGCATTGGCGGCCAGGAGAGACGCCGGCGTACCGGAGGAGGAGGAGGCGATGATACCGTCAGCCGGCATATACTTTTCCATGACGGCGACCATCTCGTGCTTCTGTTCTAGATTCTCCGCGCCGTTCTCCTGTACAAAGTAAACCCCGGTGAAGGCCTCGGCGGGGTCGGTTGTGATATGGATTCTGCTCCAGAGCTCCTCGGCAGAGGAGGCGATGCCATACCTGATATATGAGTCAATGGGCTCTTGAATCTTGGGGATGGCGCGGGCCTTGGACTCCTCGCTGCGGACATAGACGTTGACCTGCAGCCCCTTGAGGGCGAAGTAGGCCGCGAAGCCGCCGCCGATCGTGCCGGCACCGTACATGGCTATTTTTTTGATTTGTTCAGCTTTCATTTAACATTACCTTTCTCAGCCGACAGCCGTCAGGCCACCGTCGGGATAGATCGTCGAACCGGTGATGAAATCGGAAGCGGCAGAGGCCAGGAAGATGGCGGGGCCGACCATATCGATCTCGCGGCCGATACGCATGGCGGGCAGCGCGGCGGCAATTCCGTCGCGGACCTTCTCGTCGGGCGGCAGGAGACCGACCATCATGGGCGTATAGGTGATGGTGGGCCCGAGGCTGTTGACCTGGATGTTGGGACGCAGGTCGGACGCAAAGGCCTTGGTCATCATCTCAACGGCACCCTTAGTGGTGTTGTAGGGGACGTTGCCGTTGCCGCCGTTGCCCACGGCGCGGATGGAGCGGACGGAACCAAAGGTGATAATCTTACCGTAGCCTTGGCCCGGCGTCGCCTTTCCGGCCTCATAAGCGGCGGGATCGGGCTTCGCCATTCCCTCCTCAAGGTTGTTCTCTTTCATCCAGTTGCCGAAGTATTTGCATGCGAACATGACGGAGGTGATATTGGTGTTCAGCATATCCTGCCATACGGCGGTGTCAATCTCCCAGCTCCACATCTTTTTGTTGAAGCCCTGGGCGCAGACAAGAATATCGCAGCCGCCAAGGCCGTTCGGGCTGACGGCAAAGTCGCGGCATGCCATGATATCCGCTTCTTTTGAGGCGTCGCAGGCAAAGTACTTGACAACGACGCCGGGAGCGGCGACAGCCTTAATTTCATTTACGGCTGCTTTGAGAGCCGCTTCCTTTCGGGAGGAGATCAGGACACTGCAGCCATTGGCGGCATAACCTTCGGCAATAGCCTTGCCGAAGCCTCCGGCGCCGCCGATAATGACGGCCTTTTTACCGCTGATATCAAACAGTCTCGTTAAGTCTCCAGAATAAACTTTTGGCATATTAATGACTCCCTTTTTTATGTATTTATTTTTGTGGCGGCGGCAGCAGGCAGACAAGCATCTGACAGGAGACCGTACCGTTATTTTTGATACCCTTTTTTGTAAACGGCCCGCAGTGGAAGGAGTCTCCTACGTGAAGGGTCGTTTTCGAGCCATCTTCAAGCTCTATGTCCATTTCGCCTTCGATGATGTAGTAAATCGACTCCAATGGATTTCCGCTGAATTCGGTTCCACCGCCGGGCAGAAAATGGGACAGGCCCATCACCAGCCTGCCGTCGTTGACATCCGCCGGGTTGTGCAGGCGCGTTGTACGTACATCGAAATGGCCGGGCGCTTCATAAGTGGTCGCTTCGTTTCTGCGCGTGATTTTGTAGCTCATATCAAACATCCTTTCGAAATAGACTTCAGGGGACAAATACGTATGGAAATAAAACGATTCTCTGCGGGAAGTGTTTATTTTTGGTGGAAAATAGTGTACATTATATAGTATGTGAGCAACGATGCCGGCAAATAAACAGTTCAAACGGCGCTGCAGGGGGGATAAAACACATGGAGTTACGTCAATTACGTTACTTTATTGCCGTGGCGGATAATCTCAATTTCAGCCGGGCAGCCGAAAGCCTTTATATATCGCAGTCCTCGCTGAGTCAGCAGATTGCTGATCTGGAACGTGAAGTCGGCGTGGAATTGCTGAAGCGGAGCAAACGCTCAGTGGAGCTTACCGAGGCGGGCAGCACGATGCTCCGGCTCTCCAGGAATCTGCTCAACAGTTCGGAGAAGCTTGTGCCGGAGGTCCGCTATGCCGCACAGACGGATACGCTGGACAGAGATATCTATTTCGGACTTGATAACAGTCTGGAGCTCAACTATCATGGCAACAATAAGGCGTCTTTCCGGGTTCCGCTGATGGATGCCATCAGTCAGACACATAAAACCATCCCGGGCCTTCGGCCGACCTTTGAGCTGTTTGAGCACGAGCAGCTGGTTCGGGCTCTTGATATAGGCACAGTCGACCTTGGTTTTTTCCTGCATCACAGCAAAACAATCAACAGCAGCGGTGAAATGGTGATTCAGGTGATGCGTCAGGATGAAATGGTGCTGGTTGTGCGCAGCGACGCAGAGGTAGAAGATACGCTCGACAACGTCCGGGAGGTCCTTAAAACCCGCGGACTTATTCTTCTGGAACGGGAGACAAAGGGAATGGGACAAGTCTTACGAATACTGGATAATGTCGGCGTGGAGCCGTATATACGTTTTTGTGAAAACCGCATGGTCATGGTTTTAACAACTGAATGCGGAGAGTGCGCCACGATCCTCCCGAAATCGGTGGTCAGCGGGCTGAATGATCCGGCCTTGAGATATCTGCACTTCGGAACGCCCCTGGCAATTCGCTATCTGTTGGCGGTGTGGCGCAGGGACAACCATAACAGCCTGATTCAGACGGTCATGCAGAATCTTACGGAAAATCTTTAGAAAAAGCGTCATTCCGCCGGACGTCGTCATCAGACGTCCGGCGATTTTGCTGTCTGCTCCGGGTTATTTTTTTGGCCTGTAAGGCTTGACATCCTTGGCGGCAAACGGATTCGGCTTCCCTGAGTTTTCCAAATCCCGGAACCATTCGCCGGCCTTTTTCGGCATCTCGACCCAGCTCCGCGCAGTCTGGGGCTTCTGCATATCGGTGGTGGCATAACGCCAGTCATTGACGCGGCTGATATACTTCTCGTCCTGCTGACCTGAGTTCTCATCGCCCAGGGTGCCCGCGGCGATGCTTAAGAGGGAGCCGTACTGTTCGCTGACGGTGTGCAGCTTCAGATCCTGAACAAGAAGCTTCTGCAGCGGGCGCTTCGCCAAATCGGACATGATGGTGCGGTTCTCGTAAGACATTTTTTTCCACATACGGGCAATCTCCCAGGCGCGTTCGACAGCTTTGCCCTTCTCAACGACTTCGCTGACCATCCCGAAATTCAGCATGTCTTTCGCGGTGAACTGACGGGTGGTCATCATGTAATAATTGCCGCGCTTGGTGCCGAAGTAGTGCTGTGCCATCAGGCCCATGCCGTCGCCGGGGACGAGACCGCCCTGAGCGTGCGGAACCTCCATCACGGTGTCGTCGGTGCAGATGGTGACGTCGCAGAGCATGGCGGAATCCCAGTGGAAGCCGGAGCCGGGGATGGCGCCGATGGTTGGCACCTGCAGATCGAAAATCATATTCTTGATCAGGTTGGTGTCATCGAAGTACTGGTGCTCGAAGCGCTGCCTGGGCAGCTCCGCATAAGTTTCCCACCCATTGGGATCGGATTCGATCATCCAGTTGTCGCCGATGTGGGTGTAGATGATAATTTCATTTTTGTAGTCCAGGGATATGACGCGGGTCAGCTGGCTCATCGCACGATGGGACATGCCGCTGTGGTGCATGATGCCGTCATTGGTTTTCCAGGTGACCTGCAGAATACCGTCCTCGCGATACAGGTCGGCAAAATTCTTAAACCATTCTTTGTATTCGTCAAGCTCCGGCAATTTGACATAATCAGCCATTGGTTTTCCCATAATATAACTCCTCCTATTTATATAGTTCAAAGATACAGGCAGCACCCATACCGCCGCCGATGCACATGGAGACGAGGGCATACCGGCCGCCGGTGTCGCGCAGGTAATCGAGCGCTTTGCCGGTCAGGAAGGCGCCCGTGGCGCCCATGGGGTGGCCGAGAGCCATGGCGCCGCCGTAGGGATTGACTTTGTCATACGGCAGGCTGAGCTCATTGATACAGGCCAGCGCCTGTGCGGCAAAGGCCTCGTTGAGCTCAATTGTATCCATATCGCCGATGGTGAGCCCCGATTTGGCCATGACCTTCGGGATCGCATAGACAGGTCCGATGCCCATAATTGTCGCGTCACAGCCGGCGACCTCAAACCGGACAAACCTTGCGATTGGTTTGATGCCCAGTTCCCTTGCCTTATCCGAGGACATGACGACGGTGAAAGCAGCCGCGTCCGTCGTCTGAGACGAGGTTGCCGCGGTGACGAGGCCGTTCTCTCTGAAGCACGGCTTTAAACCCGCGAGAGTTTCCATGCTCGTCCCGGGGCGGATGCCGTCATCCTCCGAGAAGACAAAGGTTTTTCCGTCTTCACCGACGACTTCGACCGGAATGATGGACGGCGCGAGCTTGCCGGCCTTCTGAGCGGCCGTAGCCTTGGTGTGGGATTCAACCGCCATTTTTTCCATCATTTCGCGGGTGATGCCGTATTTTTCGGCGACGCGTTCTGCTGTCTCTCCCATGCTCATATAAGCGCCGATGTAGTTCTCCGAAAGCCATTTATTGATGCTCTCTTCACTGGGAGGCGTGAAGCAATGCGTCATATCCTCCACACCCCCGGCAACGACAATATCCTGCTGGCCGGCAAGAATGGCGTTTGCGGCGGTGGCAATGGCCTGGAGGCTGGAGGAACAGAACCTGTTAATCGTCTGGGCCGTAACGCTGTCAGGCAGCTCCGCCCTGTTCACAATCAGCCTCGCCATGTTCAGGTCCGTCGTGTTGATGTGCCTGGCGGCGCCGACGATAACGTCGTCTATCATTTCCGGCTTTATTTGGGGAACTCTGGCCAGGACGCCCTTGAGCGCCTGGGCCGCATAATCGATGGAATGCATTGCCGCAAGAGGGCCCTTGCGCGCTCTGCTTGTCGGTGTGCGTCCATATGCAACAATGACTGCTTCTCTTGACATATTTCTATCTCTCCTGTTGTTATTCGTAATCATGCCAGCCATGGCCATTTTTTCGTCCGAGTCTGCCGTTTGCCAGAAGCTTCTTGACCGATTCCGGAGTCGACCAGTCTGTTACGGGTAGCGACTGGAGCGTATCGCAGACATGGGGGAAGGTATCAAGGCCGGACATATCCATCATCTCGAAGGGGCCCAGGGGATGGTTCAAGCCAAGCTTGACGGCGGTATCGATATCCTCGATGGAGGCGATACCGTCCTCGTAGCAATGGATCGCCTCGAGCATGAATGCAAACAGGCAGCGGTTGACGATGAAACCGGGCGTATCGGCGCGGCAGAGCACCGGTGTTTTGCCCATGCCGACCGAGACGGCTTTGATGGCATCAACAGTGGCATCGGAGGTCTCTTTTCCGCGGATGATTTCCACAAGACGCATTGCGGCGACAGGGAAGAAGAAGTGCATGCCGGCGCAGCGCTCCGGGTGTGCGCATTCCGAGGTGATCTCCGTAACCGACATGGAGGAGGTGTTCGTGCAAAGGATGGCGTCGCTCCTGCAGGTCCTTCCGAGCTCTTTGAAGGTCGACTTTTTCAATTCAAAAATCTCGGGTACGGCTTCGATGACGAGATCACAGTCCCTCATGTCTTCAAGGTCGACGGTTGTTGAGAGGTTGCGCATGGTCTCATTGACAGACGCCCGGGTTTCCTTGCCTTGAGCGACTCTCTTATCAAAGCCCGCTTTCATTTTTGCAATCGCATTGTCGCAGAATTCCTGCTTGATATCCCGCAGTACGACAACATATCCTTTTGACGCTGCGATCTGTGCGATGCCGGCGCCCATCTGTCCCGCACCCAGGACTCCAATCTTCATGATTTCCATTGCAAGCTTTCTCCTCTCAGCTATTCGTGTATAGGGGTTGTCTTTTTTCTGCAAACGCCGCCATGCCTTCTTTTTGGTCGTGCGTATCAAACAGCAGGCAGAATTCGGCGCATTCGACCTGTTTGCCTTCAGCGATCGAATCGATTGATCCCACGTTAATCACCCGTTTTGCGGCGGCTAGGGCGCGCCCCGGCATGGCTTTGAGTTCTTCCGCCATTTTGTAAGCCTCGGCGAGTATGTCGGTGTCGTCGACGAGCCGTGTCAAAAGGCCCAGCCTGAACGCCTCATCGCCTTTGACGGCCTGGCACAACATGACGAGCTCTTTTGCCTTCGCCGGCCCTATAAGGGGGAGAAGCCGCTGCGTACCATTTGCCCCGGGGATAATTCCAAGGGAGACCTCCGGGAGCTTGAAGCTTGTTTTCGGACCGCCGATGCGGAAATCACAAGCCAGCGCCAGCTCAAAGCCGCCGCCCCAAGCCAAGC
>JAAYBH010000168.1 GCA_012718935.1 Clostridiales bacterium | reverse complement strand
TGCCTCCAGCTTCCTTCAGATTCCGCCTCACGACGGACACCCTTGCCTTTGGCTAACGCTTCCTACTACCAAGCGCGTAGTGGACTTACACCACCAAGTTATCGCCCATGTCGGGCGCACAAGCGACAGGCCCGCACCTTGCGGCACGGGCCTGTCTTTGAAACGGGGTGTATCATTTGGAAAGTGACAACTGGATCGTCGGCAATCTCGAATATTCCCTTGAAACATGGAACAGCAAGCTGTCCGAAATATGGGGGCTCATCACAAAATCCCCAACGGAATTCCGAGGCGGAACCATATGGACGGTCATCACAGACATAAACGGGGCGCTGCAGGCAATCGGCCTTGCGCTCCTCGTCCTCTTTTTCGTAGTCGGCGTCGTTAAGACCTGCGGCAGCTTCGCGGAAGTGAAAAAGCCGGAGCACGCCGTCAAGCTTTTTATCCGGTTTGTGCTGGCGAAGGCGGTCGTCACCTATGGGATGGAACTGATGATGGCGCTGTTCAACATCGTACAGGGCGTTATCGCAACGATCATGAACAGCGCCGGTTTCGGCGGCGCTCCGGAAACGATCCTGCCGGATGAAATCATCACGGCAATCGAGGACTGCGGCTTTTTTGAGAGCATCCCGCTTTGGGCGGTCACGCTGATCGGCTGTCTGGTCATTCTGGTGCTCTCGTTTATTATGATTCTGTCCGTCTATGGACGTTTTTTCAAACTGTACCTCTATACGGCAATCGCACCCATTCCGCTGGCTTCTTTTGCGGGAGAGCCGAGTCAGAGCATCGGCAAAAGCTTTCTGAAAAGCTATGTTGCCGTCTGTCTGGAAGGCGCAGTCATCGTTCTCGGCTGCGTCATTTTCTCCGTCTTCGCTTCCTCGCCGCCCGCTGTGAATACGACGGCAGCGCCCGTAACAATGGTCTGGTCGTACGTCGGCGAGCTGATCTTCAATATGCTCATCCTTGTGGGTACGGTAAAAATGGCCGACCGCGTGGTACGCGAGATGTTATTTTCATAACTTTAGTGTAAAGGACGTAGAGGTGCCATACGGCTGGTATAATTCCTCTGTATATGAGCTTCTATCGTCCTTTAAACTTTTATAGTAATGTGTTTAAGGGATTACGGTTCTTACAATTATCCTGCGTAACACAGTTTGTTTGAGTTCTCCTTTATACTGTTTATGTGTGTCAGTATTGGCATAACAACAACGTAAAGGAGATTTTGTATATGGAATTGCACAGAGTATCCGATGGAACGGAATCCGGCTTTGTTTTGTTGGACAAACAGATGAAACTGGTTCAGCCAGTCAATGAGTATCTGGATTATCAGGCGCTCAGAGGGAGGGCGGCGAATACGCTTCGGGCATATGCCAGAGATTTGAAGATTTTCTTTGATTTTTTGGAGCAGCGGAATTTGCTATACGACCAAATTAACATAAAGCTCATTCAGGAGTATGTGGAGTATCTGCGTTCGCCGGACGAAAGCGTGATATTTTTGAATGTGGAAAGCAGGCGTTCTCCCTCCACAATCAACCGTATGGTTGGCACGGTTCACGGCTTTTACTACTATCAGGCAGCTATGAACTACATTTCCAATCCGATTGTCACCAAGGAGGTCAACGGCCCAAACAGCATTTTTAGGGGTGTTCTCTATCACACACTAAAGAACAACCATGCCAAGCAATCTATCCTTAAAATCAAGGAAAGCAATTATCACATCCACTTGTTTACTGCCACTGAGACTCAGGCAATGCTCGAGGCGCTTCCAACGGTGCGAGATAAGCTGATTTTTAAATTTCTGATTCAGAGCGGCGCAAGAATCAGCGAGGTTCTGGCTCTCCAAATTGAGGATGTTCCCGTGCCGGATTTCTCAAGTGAAATCAGTGTGCTTCATCATGTTAAGTCCAAGGGGAGGTATCGAGACATCTATATTCCTGCGACCCTGCTTGCCGAATTGGACAGCTATATTATCGAGCACCGATCGTCAGTGAAAACGGAGCACAGCTATGTTTTTATAACGCAGCATCCCCATCAAAGGAACAAGCCAATTTCCTACCGGGGACTGTATGAGGTATTCAAACGTGCAGGAAAAAAAGCGGGGATTAATTTCAGATTTCACGATACCAGACACACTTTCGTGACGAGGCTCGTGGAGAGCGGTATGGATTTCAGTGTGGTTCGCATTTTAGCCGGACACAAGCACATCAGCACCACGCAAAAGTATGTGAGCCTTAGTGCGGACTATATCGCTTCCAGTTTAGCAAGATACTGGGCTTCGTCCCTTATGACTGGGGGCGGGCAGAGTGAATAACTTCCCTGAAACTGATATCTGGCGGCTTGCCGACCGTGACCCAGATTCTCAGAATTATCGCCAGAATTACAAGTTTGACTTCACTTTCTTTGAGAGTAACGAACTCAAAATGGTGGTGAAAGAGTATATCTGGACGAATTACAGCACAGGCAACCGTGTTCCCAAAGGACTGCGGGAATCATTATGGCGATTCAAGTATTTTGATGCCTTCTGCCGCCAAAATAGTATTTCTGCTCTAAGAAATTTGACGCACAGCCTTGTAGACGATTTTCGCTCATTCCTGCGGCTATATATGTCAGCGTATACAGGCAGATCGCTCTCCTATTGTTATCAAAGAAGTTGTTTTTCAGCTTTAAAAACATTGGTGGACTGGTGCCGAGTGTTTTTGTCGGAAGCAGCGCCGACGAAGCAAATCTTCACGGGGAGCGAATACAGACAGGTTGACAGCCGCCTGAAAATCGACTTTATCCCAGACGAAATCCTGCAAGTAGTCAACAAGGCGTTGAAATCAGAAAATAACCCGTATCTCAAATATGGGTTTATTATTCTGGAATGTACCGGGATGCGGCTTGGCGACCTGCTTTTGCTTACGACCGACTGCATATCTAAGCACCCGATTTCCGGTTACACCATCTCGTGGTTCGACCACAAAAACCGCAAGAGCCGGGATAATATGCCTATTCCGGCAGAATGCAAGCAAGCGGTGGCCTGCTTGATCAGCCGCACAGACGCATTTAGGGGGCGGGCAGATCCTGTTGAAAAAGAACGCCTGTTTATCTATGCTCCGACAATCGGAACACATCCAAAACCGATTGTCACCGTCTCAAAACAGGTATTTACAAAATGGTGCGGAGAATTTTGCACAAAGCACGATATTCGTGACAGCGGCGGGAACATTTTCAGACTCACCTCTCATATGTTCCGTAGGACGCTCGCCACCGATATGCTCTCCAAAGGCATGAACATCAAAGTAATACAGGAAGTATTGGGCCATGCCTCCCCGGCAACAACAAAGAAGTACTATGCCGATGTGAAAGATACTGACCGCGCCGGGATGTTCTCGAAAATTGGCGTTTTGGGAAATATCCGTCAAGTGAGCGCGGATGATATTGCGGAACGGACGGACTTACAGTGGTTTCAAGAAAACTGTACGGGAAAAGCGCGGCTCGCTGATGGGTACTGCACTCTGCCTGTTCAAAACGGCAAGCCATGCGGTCATTTTTTAAGCAGACAGAAATGTTATCTGTGCAGCCGATATATTACTACTTTGGAGGATTTGGATGAACACAGGCGGCATCTGTCGGAGCTACAGCAGATGCTGGATTCTAACATTTATGGGGCGCACTACGCCGCGCATATTATCCCTACTACGCTTGCCCTAAAAGAAATCATACGCCGATTGGAGGAACTGAAAAATGAGCAATGAAGCGATTTTCCGCATCCCGCAAACAGCAGATTCTGATATGATAATAGGAAACAGTCAATTTCGGGACGATATTTGGGACTTATCCCCGCTTATCACACAAAAGAGCCAGTCGCCATCCCGTAAGAAACTGAAATTCCACAACATACACAGCCCTCAGTTAAAATTTACTGTGAAACAATTCATGTATTACAAGCTGGGGCAAGTGAAAGCCCAAACGGCCATTGTGACGATGAACAGCCTCGTATACTTTATGAGGTACTGCAAAAACAACAATATTCCTTCAGTTGATAAAATCACTACGCAAACCCTGTTAAATTTTGCAATATGGCTGAGGTCGGAATGTGGTACCGGAAAAAAGACTTCTTATATGGCTTCTTTTGCTGTGGAGGACATGATTCGCGTAGGGCAAATCAAGTGCTGGCTTGTGCCGGATTCCGATGTGCTGACCGGTGCAACAGCCAAAGAGATATGGGGCTCCGGCAAAGACGAGAACACTACAAAAAACGTAAAGCCCATTCCTGACGATGTTTTCGATGAAATTATGCGCCGTGCCATAGATTACAAAGCGTACAATGATACCGATATTTTAACGAAATGCGGCATTATCATCCAGAGCCAGACAGGACTTAGAATTAGCGAGGTTCTATCTATCAAAAGCGGTTGCCTGCACCAACCGAGCGATTTTCCGGCATACTTTGAGGTGTTGCTGTCCAAAACCGTGAAAGGTGAGCCGGTTATTCACAAAGTGTTTGCCAATGAACTGGTCATTGGCGCAATTCAGAAATTGGAGCAAAGCACAGCAGCTCTGCGGGAAGAAAGCGGGCTGCTGGAACTGTTTTTGACAAGAAATAAAGGTATCGGCGTTCCAAGCACTTTGAATTGGAGCACCCATCGGCTTCGGACATTTATCCGCAGATGCAACATTCGCGGTGCGGACGGTGAATTGTATCCATTGAAATCGCATCAGTTCAGGGCGACCTTTGTCAAGCAGCTTATCATGCGAAAAATCCCGATTGCATATGTGATGAAACAGTTTGCCCATGTTTCGGTTGAGATGACCTGCCATTATCTAACCTTGCAGGAAAACGAGGTCAAGGACATCTATTCCCGGCTGATATTATCACCGAATGCAAAGATAGCCGGAATTCGCGCGGAGGAAATCAAGCAAAAAACGGCGGCAGTGTTCCGTGGTAAGGCAGAGCGTGATATTGACAGCGTTATCGCGGAGTTGTCGGAATCGCTCTCCTTTAACCCGCTCCCCGGCGGCGTGTGCCTTTACGATTATCGGCGCGGTAACTGTTCCAATGGAGACGGTTGCTTTTTCTACAACTGCCCTAACTATATCACGGAAAGCAGTTTTTTGCCCATGCTGAAAAAAGAATTGGGGTTGATGGAGCAGGAAATGGAACGCACGAAGCAGCTGGGATATGAACGGCAGTGGCAGATTCAGTACTCCCGCTACCAACATCTTAGGCCGTTAGTTGCGGAATTGGAGGGGGAGGCAAATGGATAAAAAAGTAAAACGTAATATTGACGGACTTCTGAAACACGCCGCTACCCTAAAAGTCGGTACCGAAGAAAGCGTGAACCGTGCGATTGATACTCTGAAACGCTCTAAAACTAAGAAAATCAACTTCAAAACGGTTTCCGAGATGTCAGGCATATCTACTACCACGCTTTACAATAATCCTGTTCTACGAGAGCGTATTACAAGTTTGAGAGCCGTTAAACAGGTATCGGCTCAGGAAGCCCAGCCTGATACAGCCATTCTTAACCGTGAGCGCGAACTGCGGCAGGAAATTCAGAAATTAAAGGAGGAGAAGAAAATGCTAATTGCGCAGCTTGTAGATTTGGAACGGCTGAAAGCCGAAAATCGGAAATTAAAGGCGCTGATCAGCCAACAGCGGCTTGAATAGGCTACATTCTTTACACGAAACAAGATAAAACCTATTGTATGTCTTTGAAACTGGCGTCTGGGCGGTGTTTTCACCATCCGGACGCTTTTGTTCTAAAGATAAGAAATGATGGGACTGTAATCACGGTCTTAAACCTTTTGGCAGATAACTCCGATTGTAGGAGAATCATCCGTGTACTCTCCGCCCCAGAGGTTTGACAATACGGCGTCTGTCTGAAAGCCGCTGCTTTCCAGCTCTGCTTGTATGGAATCCGGCGAGAAAAAGGTCTGCCAGATGCGGTAGATTTTCATCTCCGAGTCGAATACGGAATACAGATCGCACAGCGCTGGGATATCGGGATAGAAAAAAGTCTTTTCCAGAACGAAATGCCTGTGCGGTCTCCAGAAGCCCGGATCGGATGCATACCACTTCGGAGCATAGGTATACTTCCGGGCTTTGAATGCAGTCAGACTCGAGATATCAAAGGCAAAATAGCCGTTCGGCTTCAGAACGGTGTAAATGTTCTTCAGAAGCAATTTTCTGTTTTCAGGACTCAGTACGCCATAATCTTCACTGATCATCATGGCCGCGTCATATTCTCCATCGCCAAATGGATTCAGGTAGCTTCCGCAAATATACCTTGCATTTCCTGCCTTGTGGTGCTCACTTGCGTACTGTATGGAGTTTTCTGAGCCGTCTATACCGGTCATATTGAAGCCTTTTTTCGCAAGAAGAGCACAGTATAACCCGGGCCCGCAGCCTAAATCAATAATTGCGGAGCCTTCCTTAATCTGCATCCTTTGAGACAGATGATCGCAGATTGCCCGGATTTTCGAGGGTGTGTAGCTTGCGGCGTCGGTATCGGACGACAGATGAGCCTCCAGCATCATTTTCGAGATATGACTGTCGTTCCACAGCTCTTCCCCCGGCTCATAGGGAACGGGACGGCGGTCGGTTTCCATTAAATCATCTAATCCGAACATAATAATTGTCCTTTCAGTTTTTTCGGCAGCAAACTAAAAAGGGATACCAATCAAATGTGGTATCCCCCGGAAAACAAAAGGGAGATACCGTCGGAAAGGATGAACAGATACGACAAACAACGTCTGCACTTGCCAGACGGTTCAATCGTTATCCGTTCAAACTTTCTTTTCCAGTCGGCTCAGTTCACTGCCCCGACCGGACGGTATCCCTCCAATAATATTCATTTTAGTCTGCTGCCCGATTCAAGAATATCCCGCGTTTTCGTTCCTGTCAACTGAAATATGGAAGGAGACAAAACATTGGAAGTAAAAATTAACCGGGAGATCCGCGACTATACGGAATCCATATTCTTCGGCCTCAGCATGAGGCAATTCATATTTTCGCTGCTTGCGGTCGCCGTGGCCGTCGCTGCCTATTTTGCGCTGCGCGGTCATTTCAGCATCGGAACCCTGAGCTGGATGTGCGTTCTGGGCGCGGCTCCCTTTGCCGCTGTCGGCTTCATCAGATATCACGGCATGACCTGCGAGCAGTTTGTATGGGCGTGGCTCAAATCGGAAATCCTCACGCCGCGGCAGCTGTATTTTCATCCCACGAACATCTACTATGAGGCGCTGCGGCCCACAACTAAAAAGAATGTAAAGGAGGCGCTGAAACGCCATGATTAAGCTGCTTGACCAGCTGCTCAAGCCGGACAGGGAGCGTTTCACCGTTCCGCGCGGCGTACAGAGTATGATTCCCATCCGGCGTATCTGGCCGGATGGGATTTTTCTTTCGGGGAAGAAGTACACAAAGAGCTTCCGCTTTACGGACATCAATTATGCCGTTGCCGCCCGCGAGGACAAGGAGGCAATGTTCTTGGCATATTCCGAAATACTGAACTCGCTGGACAGCGGCGCGACGACGAAAATCACCATCATCAACCGCCGTCTGAACCGGGCGGATTTTGAAAAGACGCTGCTTCTGCAACATGAGGAGGACGGGCTTGACGCCCTGCGCGACGAGTATAATAACATGCTCATAGACAAGGCCACCGGCGGCAACGGTATTGTTCAGGAACGGTACATCACTATCTCCGTAATGAAGCGGGACGTGGACGAGGCCCGCGCCTATTTCTTTCGCATCGGAGCCGATCTTGCCACGCACTTTTCCCATCTCGGTTCCCGCTGCATCGAACTGGACGCCAATGCGAGGCTGAAGCTGCTGCATGAGTTTTACCGCCCGGGCGAGGAAGAATTCTATCGCTTTGACCTTGCGGAAACCGCACGGAAGGGCCACGATTTCAAGGACTACATCTGTCCGGACAGCTTTTCCTTCCGCAAGGACTACTTCGAGATGGGCAAACAGTTCGGACGCGTCCTGTTCCTGAAAGAATACGCCAGCTACATCAAGGACAGCATGGTCGCCGAGCTGTGCGATCTGAGCCGGAACCTGATGCTTTCCATCGACATCATTCCGATCCCAACTGACGTAGCCACGCGCATGGCTGAAAACATTGCACTCGGTGTAGAGAAGAATATTGCCGATCATCAGCAGAGGCAGAATTCCAACAATAACTTTTCTGCGATTATCCCCTTTGATCTGGAGCAGCAGCGCAAGGAAACCCAGGAGTTTCTGGACGACCTCGTGACCCGCGACCAGAGAATGATGTTCGGCACAATCACCCTTCTGCACACATCGGACAGTTTGGAAAAACTGGACAGCGATACCGAATCACTGATGACGACCGGGCGCAAGCACCTCTGCCAGCTCGCGCCGACAAATTATCAGCAGGCGGACGGCCTGAACACCGCCCTGCCAATCGGGCAGAACAGACTTGATGCCAGGAGGACGCTGACCACGGAGAGTGCGGCGGTTTTCATGCCCTTCCGGGCACAGGAGATTTCAATGCCGGGCGGCGTTTACTATGGCACAAACATCATATCCAGAAACCTTATCATCGCTGACCGAAGGCAGCTGTTAAACGGAAACTCCATGATCTTCGGCGTGTCCGGCTCCGGTAAATCCGTCATCGCCAAGCAGGAAATCATCAAACTCATGCTCTCCACCGAGGACGACGTCATCGTGATTGACCCAGAACGAGAATATTCGGCACTGGTCAATACCTTCGGCGGACAAATCATCAATATCTCCGCCACAAGCGATAACCATATCAATGCCATGGACATGAACGCCGAATACGGCGGCGGAAAAGATCCGCTCATTCTAAAGTCCGAGTTTATACTCACGCTCTGCGATCAGGCAATCGGCAGAGATGGTGTCGGCCCAAAGCAGAAGTCCCTCATCGACCGCTGCACAGCCAAGGTCTACCGAGACTACAAGCAGAGCAAATACACAATCGAACCGCCGACGCTCAAAGACTTCAGGGAAGAGCTGCTGCGGCAGCCCGAGCCGGAGGCGGCGGAGCTGGCCCTTGCCATTGAGCTGTTCACAGACGGCAGTCTGTCCACCTTCGCCAGGCAGACGAATGTGGACGTAAATAACCGCCTGATCTGCTACGATATCCTCGATCTGGGCAAACAGCTCCAGCCGATCGGGATGCTGGTGGTGCTTGACAGCATCCTCAACCGCATCACCCAAAACCGTGCAAAGGGCAAAAGCACCTTCATTGTGATCGACGAAATTTATCTCCTGTTCCAGCACGAATACAGCGCCAATTTCTTGTTTACACTGTGGAAGCGCGTGCGCAAATATGGTGCCTTCTGCACCGGCATCACGCAGAACGTGGACGATATGCTCCAGTCCCACACGGCACGTACCATGCTGGCAAACTCCGAATTTCTGGTCATGCTCAATCAGGCGTCCACTGACCGCATGGAACTTGCCAAGCTCCTGAAAATCTCCGACCCTCAGCTCTCCTATATCACCAACGTGGATGTCGGCCATGGACTCTTGAAGCTGGGCAGCTCCCTTGTGCCGTTCTCCAATCAGTTCCCCCGCAACACGCAGCTTTACCGGCTGATGACCACAAAACCGGGAGAAACGCTGGACATGTGACAAATCAAGGCTGATTGCTGCAATTTACCGCAAATTACGAGCAATCAGCCTTTCATTTGGTGTCTGATAATGGTAAAATGAAGCTGTAAATCTGTTTTTTAATACATCTGATTCATATAAGGTAAATAGTATGAGACCCAAACAAGGTTTTTGGAAAGTTATACCTTAATAAAGAAATATGGACACTAAGTGATACATAAATTGGATATTATAATTTCTATGTGATAAGATAATAAATACTAAATTTGAGGTGATTATTGTGGCCGATTTAATTAAAAGAGAGAGCTATAGTTGCAGTCTAATAAGTCAAGGATCATCAAAATTCTACTCGCTTACAATGCCTAGTGAGATATTGTCAGAGACATGTTTTGTTTCAACAAGGGACACCAATCCACATGATGGATTTCAGCGCATGCTAGATAAAAACCGAGCTCAGGAAATTGCAGATTATATTGATTCTGGTAAAGGGTCCATCCCTACTGCCATTATCCTCTCCGCCCAAGAAGAGGCGGCACTGGAATATAATAGTAAAAATAAAACTATTGATTTTAACTTAGTCCCCAAGGCTTTTCTTATACTAGATGGTCAACATCGCGTATATGGTTTTTCATTAGCAAAGACTTCAGTCCGCGTCCCAGTTATTATTTATAACGGGTTATCGAGAAAAGAAGAGACCCGTTTATTCGTGGATATAAATACGAAACAAAGACCAGTACCTTCGGAGTTAGTACTAGATATAAAGTCTCTTGCCGAATATGAAACTAATATTGAGGCACTTTGTCATGCTATTTATGATTTATTTAAAGACAGCCCTGATAGTGTGTTACTAGGGTTAATGTCTCCATCCGCAAGAACATCAGGAAAAATATCCCGCGTAACGTTTAATTCAGCTATAAAGCCTATTTATGGGGTTTTTGGTGATAGAGATGCACAAGAGATCTATGATT
>JAAYBH010000167.1 GCA_012718935.1 Clostridiales bacterium | reverse complement strand
CCGCTGCGCGGACGAACGACGCGGGAACGCGCGGAAAACCTGATTGCCGTCGCCCACCCGGATTTCCGCGCGGCGCTGCGCCTGCAAGCAAAGCAGCTGAATATCCTGTAATCAGTTACTTCTCTGTCCTTGTGCCGTTTCCCGGGAAGACCCATGATTTTAATACCGTCCCAGTCGGCGGGAAGTGCAAAGGCGACGGCATACGCGATGTCCTTGGCCGTCATGAAGCGTGAGAGCGGTTACCGGTGATTTATTGCCCGGCCTGATAATTTAGTGCGTAATAATCGCGGATAGGTATTTCACATGACATTCCGGTTTGCCTAAAATCAGTGTATGGGGATTTTATCAAACTATATGAAGGCTGGTAAGCATATGAAATATCCGAATTTGTTCAAGCCGATACAAATCGGCAGGCTGCAGCTGCGGAACAGGATTTGCCTGGCGCCGATGTCATTTACATATTACAGTCCCGACGGCGGCTTTTCCGATGAAAACATTGCATATGTGGAGGCCATCGCCAGGGGCGGCACGGGCCTGATCACGATCGGGGAGACCATCGTCGGGAATTCCTTCGGCCGTACGCATGACCATATTCTCCAGCTGGGCAACAGTGAAACCTGGCCGCGGATTCACCGGATTGCGGAAGCGGCGCACCGGTACGGTGCGGCAATATCAATTGAAATATCTCACGGCGGAATGCTTGCAGACCCCAGGTATAATTGTGGGCAAAACCCGATCGGGCCGAGCCGGCTCCCCCAATATATGCTCGATCATCCGGAAACCCTTATGATGTCCGGCAGCGCGGAGCTGGTCAAGTATTCGCAGGTTATCGAGATGGACGAAGAAATGATGCACGCTGTCGCCGACGATTTTGCTGCTGCGGCTGCACTGCTGCAGGACCTGGGATTTGATATGGTCCAGATCCATCTCGGACACGGCTGGCTTCTACACCAGTTCCTGTCACCGCTGTTCAACCGGCGCGGGGACCGGTACGGCGGCAGCCTTGAAAACAGAGTCCAGTTTCCCGGCATGGTATTCCGCAGGATCAGGGAACGTGTCGGCCGGTTTCCACTTGACGCCCGCATATCAGGAGACGACATCGTCGCCGGGGGCAATACGGCCGATGACGCGGCGGGGATCGCCGCGCTGCTGGAGCCATATCTCGATACCATCAGCATATCCTGCGGCGGCATTTATCACCCCGAGGCGGTGCAGAGGATGTCGCCGCATCTCTGGCTGCCGCGGGGGGTGAATGTTCATCTCGCCGAGCGTATCAAAAAGGCCGTGTCCATTCCGGTCAATACCGTTGGGGGACTCGGCGACCCGGCAATGCTGGAGGAAATTATCGCCTCCGGCAGGGCCGACCTCGTCACCATGGGGCGCGCGCTCATAGCCGACCATGATTTTGCCAATAAGGCGCGGTCGGGAAAGGACGGTGAAATCACGGTCTGCCTGCGGTGCAACAACTGCCAGACCGGGATGTTCGGCGAGCCCGGAAGACGGATCCGCTGTTCTGTAAATCCTTTGGTTGGCGTTGAATACCTTTATCCGGCCGCGCCGCCCCTGTGCGCCGCGCCGAAGCATCTCCTGGTCATCGGCGGCGGCCCCGCCGGCTTGAAAGCGGCCCTCACCGCTGCTGAGATCGGCCATCAGGTCACGCTTGTGGAAAAGGAGGGCGCTTTAGGCGGCGCCCTCGGTTTTTCGGATTATGTGCCCTTCAAGGCCGATGTCCGGCTGTTCAGGGACAGGCTGATCTCAAAGGTCCTGGCGCACCCGAATATCAGCGTTCAGCTGAATACCTGTGCCGATGCGGAGATGATCTGCGCTTCGGCCTGTGACGCTGTGATCTGCGCCATCGGCGCCGATACGCTCGTCCCGCCGATTCCCGGCGTCGGGGAGCATTCCGGGCGTGTTTTCAAGGGTAAGCTGATTTATGGCCTGGAGGACCGCCTCGGACAAAGGGCGGTGATCATCGGCGGCGGCCTGGTCGGCTGCGAAACGGCAGTCTACATGGCCGGCCGGGGAATCAAAACGACAATTGTCGAAATGCTGCCCGATCTCGCCGCTGAAGCTCCCGGCGGCTACCGCATGGGGCTCCTGGGACAGCTCGCCGACAAGGTTACGTGTATCACCGGCGCCAAATGTACGGCGATCACAGATACCGGCGTGCTTGTTGAAAAAGACGGGAACGCTCTGGCTATTGAAGCAGATGCGGTTATACTTGCGGCGGGAATGCGGGCCCCGAATGAGACGGTTGCGGCACTTGGAGCCGTTTCTCCTGTATTCATGCAAATCGGAGACTGCCGCCAGCCTGGTAAAATCCTTGAAGCAGTACGCGACGGTTATTTCGCGGCGCTGTCAATCGGCGACATCTGAAGCCGTGCCTCGGTCGAGGCCGGCTATCAATCATAATCATAAACGACCCATTTGCCGTTCTTTTTTGTGACGCCGATATCGTAAAAATTGATCTGCCCGTCTTTTTTGAATGAAACAGTAAGGTAAAAACCCCCGTTTTGAAAACGGTCCTGCGCATCCAGATATGCGGCGATTGAAGTGATCTCTGTTTTTGTATGTTTTCTGGCCTCGAATATTTCAAGCAGGTAGTCGTTTTTCGGATTGGCGAGCGTCTCCCGGTATATATTCTTACTGCCGTCCGCAATCGCATTAAAGTGCTTCTTTATCATATCAATAAGCTTCGGGTCAAGCCTTTGATCAATAGCGATTTCGAAACCATACGGGATATCGAAGGATAACTGGTATTGCCTCAGCGTTTCAATTTCAGCGTCCGCTGTTTTGATTTCCTCGCTCAAGGCTTCTTTTTCGGCCGACAACGATTCGTTGTCGGCTTTTAAAGTCTTGTTTTCAGTACTCAGAGCTTCGTTTTTCGACTGAGCTGCCTCATTTTCAAGCTTCTCCTCATTATTCGTTTCCCTTTCGGCGGCAAGCAGGCTTTTTAAATCGGATACCTCGACGTTGAGCTGCTGAAGCCTGCCTTGTAACAATAACGTGACCACGATTGCCGTGATCAGAGCCGTCATGAGAATAATCGCAGGAATCCATACCTTGTAATTCAGATCTTTCAACATAATATACACCCCCGCTCAATAATCGGATTGTCCGCGTGCGTATTTCTATTTTACATCCAAAAACGCCGCATTGGAAGATTTTATATGATAAGCCGGTAAAAAATGTAGATAATTGTCCTCGGATAACTTATAATAGCATTATCAAGTCGGATGAGGAGAAGATGTTGAGAGGGACGACAGAGCAATTTCATATCGACGGGAGGGGCTGTTCGGTCTATCTTCCGCCCGAATATTCGTCAGAGTGCCGCTATCCCGTTGCTTTTCTGAACGGTACCGACGAGCTGACGGAGATCATTGCCGCCCTTGAACCCCATATCGGGAACGACTGCGTCCCATTTTTGCTGGTGAATGTCGAATCGGCTGACTGGAACGGCGACATGACGCCGTGGCCTGCGCCGGCTCTGTTTAAAAGAAGCGGTCCCTTCGGCGGCCGTGCAGGCGCTTATCTCGATACGCTCGCGCATGAGGTTAAACCCTATGTGGACAAGCATTATTGCACAAAGCCGGAACCTGAAAACACCGCGCTCGCGGGTTACTCCCTTGGCGGTCTGGCGGCGCTATATGCCCTATACACCCATCGGGTTTTCGGCAGGATCGGCTGCCTGTCCGGCTCCCTCTGGTATGAAAGCTGGCTGGGCTATATGGAGCTGCATCAGCCGCAGAATCCCGGGGCGACAGTCTATATGTCTCTCGGCACAAAGGAGAAGGAGAGCAAAAACGCCCGGATGGCCGCTGTCGGCGATTGCACCGAAAAAGCGCTGGAGATACTGAAAGGACAGCTGAGCAGAGAGGAAAGCCTGAAATTCGAGTGGAACGACGGCGGCCATTTTACCGAAATCCCCCGGAGGTTCAGCCGCGCCCTGGTGTGGCTCATGAAAAAATAAGGCGTCTGCTGCGAACGGAAAAAAATAACACCACAGGGAACATTTACGTCCCGGTAACGTCAAACAAGGATTAAATGTCGGGAATTCAGCTTTTATTTGTTCGAGCTGAGCGAAAAATAAAGAGAGGGTTGATGTTTTGTGAAAAAAAGAATCGTATCGGTCATGATGCTGCTCGTTCTCATCATTTCCGTCAGCGTTCCCGCGCTGGCTGCCGGTTATAAGGATCTGGAAGGCCACTGGGCGAAGGAGTACATGCTGGACCTGGCTGAAAAGGGCTATATGACGGGCTACGACAATGCCATGCGGCCGAATGCGAATATCACGGCCTCTGAAACACTGGTGCTGCTGTCCCGCTTCTATAAACCTTCCGATGCGGAAACCGCCCTCATTCAATCCGATTATCAGGCCATCGTATCGAGCAGTGTTCCCGCATCGTTTTCCTGGGCGCACAAAAGCCTCGCCGTATGCTTGGCGGCGGGGATTGTCACCGAGTCCGAACTGAAGACCATGAACCTCGGAACCGAGATGAAGAAGGAACAGCTCTCCTTCTACCTGGTACGTGCGCTGCAGCTGACCGCGGAAGCTCAGGCCTTATCCGGCTCGGCCTTGGCGTTCACAGATGCCCAAATGATATCTGAAAGGTGCCGTGGATCCGTTGCCGAGCTGGTTGCCATTAAAATTGTCGCAGGAGACGACACAGGTCAGTTTCTGCCCCAATCCTCCGTGACACGGGCAATCGCGGCGACCATGGTATCCCGGGCGCTGGATTACCTGGAGAAGAACAACAAAACCCTCGTTGTCGAGGCGTATAGCGGCATGTCGCGGCTGGAGGGAATCATCACCTCCGTGGGCGCGGGTAAACTGAGCATCCGCCCCTTTGACGGGCTGACCAGGGAATATACAGTGCCGGCCGCTACCCAGGTGACTGTCAACGGCGCATCCCAGGTGCTGAATGCGCTCTATGTGGGCTGCAGCGCGGTCGTCTCCATTAAGAATGGTGCGGTAGTCAAAGCGGCGATCGTCAGCGATGCCCATATATCGTGGGTACAGGGTGCTGTCAGCTCGGTGTCGGCGTCCTCCGGAATCAAGTACCTGTATGTCAGAGACCTGTCAACCGGCGCAACGACGGCAAATGTGATCCCGTCTGCCGCCGTGTGCAGCAGGGAAGGCGTCAGTATTGATACCACGAGTATCAAAGAGGGCGATTTTGTTTCAATAAAAAAAGACAGGGGCGTCGTCACAAGGGTTGAGGCAGTATCCGGCAGCAGGGAACTGTCCGGCGTCATTTCTGAAATTGACTACGGCACCACTGTCACGTTAAAAATAACGGATACCACCGGGACGAAATACCTGTTCCTGCTGGACATCAACCGGCTGCCACAGATTCTGCGCGGCAGTACGCCCATCAGCATTGACCGCCTGAAAGCCGGCGGAACGGTCACCGTTATGACGGAGCGCGGCGAGGTCAAGACAATCGTCTCAACGGGGACTGAAACGACGCTCACGGGCGAACTGACCTCCATCTCGACGACGAAAAACGGGACAACCTGGGTCATCACAGCGGACGATGGGATTGTCTCTTCTCTGGTGCTGGATGAAAACGCCGGCGCTTACAGCGGCACCAAAACCATTCTGCTGTCGGATATCAAGGTCGGAGACAGGGTGTCCGTGGTGGTTTACAACAACATCATTACAGAAGTTAATCTCAACAGCTCCGTATCCTCCTCGGATAAGGTATCCGGCGCCGTGCTGGCTGTGGACGCCGCAAACAAGGTCATTACGATTCTGACTCCGAGTGGTAAGCTGGTCTACATAAACATATCGTCTTTGGTGTCGATCATCAACAGTGCTACAGGCTGGAGCGTCGCGCTGTCGGGCATAACGACGGATTCACAGATCGTCGCCTACGGCGCCTACAGCGATTCAACGCATTTTACAGCGGTCTCAATCATTATCGAATAAGACTCGTTAGAAACAAAAATCACCGTCACCAGGGCAATCGTCCGGGGTGACGGTGCTTTCT
>JAAYBH010000166.1 GCA_012718935.1 Clostridiales bacterium | reverse complement strand
TTTGTATCGGCTTGAACAAATTCGGATATTTCATATGCTTACCAGCCTTCATATAGTTTGATAAAATCCCCATACACTGATTTTAGGCAAACCGGAATGTCATGTGAAATACCTATCAGCGATTATTACGCACTAAATTATCAGGCCGGGCAATAAATCACCGGTAACTAATCAATTATAGATATTTCACAGATGTCTTCCGTTCGTACTACAATTAAGTTGTATTAGTGTAATGTTAACCTAAGATAATCGGAGGGTTCAAAATGGCTATAGGAAATTACGAGCAATACGAAGAACGGCTGAAAAACATGAAGCACAACGTCTATGTTGACGGTAAAAAGCCCGGCCGCGAGGAGGATTTCACTTCTAGCGGCAAGTTTGTCATCAAGGAGACATACGACTGCGCTAACGACCCGGAGTATGAAGACGTGTGCACGGCGACCTCCCATCTGACCGGTGAAAAGATCAACCGCTTTACGCATATCCACCGCAGCCGGGAGGATCTGCTTAAAAAGCAGCTGATGACAAAGCTTTTGTGCCACCGCGTCGGCGGCTGCATCCAGCGCTGTATGGGCACGGACGCTTTGAACGCCCTCGAGGTCGTCACATATGACTGCGACCGGCAGTGCCTCACCGATTACCATGAGCGCCTTCAAAAATTCATCCTGAAGATGCAAAAGGAGGATCTTGTCGCCAACTGTGCCCAGACGGACGTCAAGGGCATCCGGGGTGTCCGGCCCCACGAGCAGCCCGACCCGGACCAGTATCTGCGTATCGTCGGGACGAATGTCGACGGCCCCGGCATGGACGGCCGGCCCACGAAGGGCATCATCGTCCGGGGCGCGAAGGTCTGCAATTCGATCGCGCCTTATACCGATGAAATTATCGCCCTTCCCTCACGCTTCATGACGGCCAAGGACATCGCGTATGCCGTCGCCTTTGCACTTCCCGCCGACTGGGACGGTATTAAAATCATGGGTCTTCCCGGGAAACGGCACAAGCGCAAACACCTGGATGCCCCCATCGCTCATGTGGGCGACGTGGAATCCATGACGATCTTTGACGATGTCTTCGTCCCCAACGAACGCGTCTATCTCAACGGCTATGACCATCCGGACGCTGTACAGTATGCGGGTTATCTCGCCCTGATGTTTGCCCATTACCACAGGCATTCTTACACCGGCTGCAAGGCTGCCGTTTCCGAGTGTATCGCCGCCCAGGCGGCTCTGGTGGCCGATGTGAACGGCATTTCCAAATATGATCATGTCCGTGAAAAGCTGTCGAATATCATCGGCACAGCCGAGCTTGTCTTCGCAGCCGGAGAAGCCTCGGCGCTGCACGCCGTTGAGTTCCCCAACGGCTCCTGGATACCGGATGAAATCCTCACCAATTGCGGCAGAAGGCTGGCCGGACAGTACATCTACCACGAATATGAAATTCTGGCCGATCTCGCCGGCGGTATCTCCGCCTCGCTCCCGACAGAAGAGAGCTTCTTCGATCCGGAAACCGCCGAGCTCTGCAACAAATACATTCAGCGCAATCCCAAATATTCGACCGAGGAAACCCATCGTGTTCTGCGCATGATGGAGGACAAGCTATGCGATTCGTTCGAGGGCTCCCAGATGGTCGCCGGCGTCCACGGCGGCGGCAGTCCGCTCATGGAGACCATCACGCTCATGAGCCGCTATGACATGACGCCCCTTATGGATATCGCCAAATATCTTGCCGGCTTCAAAGACGCAAAGATGAAAAAATACATCCGTCCGACGGCGACCCCCAGGGCTATGCTCGAAAAATTCAGAAAAACCCAGACCCCTGCGGATAAAACAGAGAAGTAACTGATTACAGGATATTCAGCTGCTTTGCTTGCAGGCGCAGCGCCGCGCGGAAATCCGGGTGGGCGACGGCAATCAGGTTTTCCGCGCGTTCCCGCGTCGTTCGTCCGCGCAGCGG
>JAAYBH010000165.1 GCA_012718935.1 Clostridiales bacterium | reverse complement strand
GCGTCACCGTCCGGCTCGGCACAAAGGTTGTTGAGATCGGTGAAGACTTTATTATGCTGGAAAAGGACGGTGTCAGGAGCCGTGAAACCGCTGGCACCGTCATCTGGGTTGCCGGTATCGAAGGCGCTGCCATTGCGCAGCAGGCCGGAGAACTGATATCCGGCCAGAAAAGGGGCAGGCTTACGGCCGACTGCTATCTGAGAAGCGTGGATGAGCAGAGCGTCTATATCGCCGGGGATAACCTTTTTTATATCCCCGAAGGCGAAAAAAATCCCGTTCCGCAGATGGTGGAGAACTGCGAGCAGAGTTCCGACGCCATCGCTCACAACATTCACGCCGCGGTCACCGGGCGGGCGGACAAGGCGGAGATGGAAGAATACAAACCGAAATTCCATGGCGTCATGGTCAGCGTCGGGGGCCGGTACGGCGCCGCCCGCGTGGGCAGCCCGAAAAACATGGTCAACCTCCCCTCATTTTTCGCAATGTTTGTCAAGCATTTTATCAATATCATCTATTTCGCCCAGGTGCTGGGCTGGAATAAAGTTTTCAGCTATCTGAAGCACGAATTCTTCACAGTCCGCAATAAAAGAAGCTTTGTGGGCGGGCATTTCTCCAACAGGACACCGAGCTTTTTGATGGTGCTGCTCCGCCTGTGGCTAGGCGCTGTCTGGCTCTTCGAGGGTGTCATGAAAATTGTGGAAGGGTGGCTGGTATCACCGAAGCTCAAGGCTTTTTTCGGCAGCGCGGCAGACTGGTTCAATGAAATCATAACAGGTGCGCCGCAGGCGACGATCCGGGCGGCCAGCGACGCTGCGTCCAGCGCCACAGGCGGACTGGGCGACACCGGCGCCGCCGCCGGTCAGGCACTTTTCAATATTGACTTTTTGGGTCTCATAAGGGGCATATTCGTCAGCGGAAAGCCGCTGAAGGATGCGACCATTGCCGATTACGCCTTTAAGCTGGATATTCCGCTTGTCAACTGGTTTTTAGGTATGGCCGTCCTGCCATATGATGCCGTTCAGGTCATCCTGCAGGCAGCGATCGTTTTTGTCGAAATCCTCATCGGCTTATCGCTCATCGGCGGTTTGCTCACGACGCCGTCGAGCCTCGCCTCCCTGATACTTCTGCTCATGTTCACATCCACAACCGGCCTGTACCTCTCAAATTTCTGGATGGTCTTCGCCGCGGTTGCCTTCCTGTGGGGCGCCGGGTCTGTCTTCGGTCTGGACTACTACACGACGCCGCTTATTAAAAGATACTGGCGGCAAAACAGCTGGGTGAGGCGGTTATATTTGTATCATGACTGACAGCACGCGGGCGCCGGAGCGGGAGGACGCGCTCACATATGACGAGGCGGTACGCGGGACGGAAAATGAAATAAAGCGGCAGCTGAGAAGCACCCCTGCCGTCATCAGCCGGCTGACAAGCCATTTGTCCAGAGCCGAGGGAAAAAGCATCCGCGCCAAATCGCTGCTGATCTGCGCGATGGGCCGTGACGGCCTGATCGCCGGAGGCGCCGTAAAAACAGCCGCCGCCGTGGAACTCCTGCATCTGGCCACGCTCGTCCACGACGATATCATCGACGACGCCGATAAGCGGCGCGGCATTAAGACGCTGCACAGAAAATTCGGTGAAAAAGGGGCAGTCCTGTGCGGTGATTACCTGGTTTGCATGGCGCTGGAGCTGGCCTCGTCGACGAAGCCGCCGGAAGAGCGCCGCAAGCTTGCTCCCAAAACGCTGCCCGGGTATCTGACGGATGTTTTGACCGGGGAGATGCGCCAGAATCGGAACAACAGGAATTATGCCCTGACAGAGCGCCAATACCTGAAAATCATCACCGGGAAAACGGCAGCTATGTTCGAAGCGTGCTTTCACTTGGGATTCCTCTTTTCCGACGAATCTGAAGCCTGCATGAGTGATTATTTAACCATCGGCAAAAATGCCGGCATCATATTTCAGCTTGCCGATGACTGCGCCGACTATGAATCCACGGCAAGGTCATCGAAAAAGCCTGTCCTGTCCGACTATAAAACAGGCGTCGTCACCCTCCCTCTCATCTACGCGCTGAAATCAGACGGGAGCCTGCGTGACAGGATCCTGGGAGGCATGACGCCCAGGGAGCTGAAAAAAGCGGTGGCAGCCGCCGGCGGACTCAGCTATACGCATTTAAAGATCGCCGGATATCATAAAAAGACACTGGCGCTCATCTCGGCGCTGCCGGGTCTGAAGAATAAAAAGGAGAAACTCACCGCCCTTTTGGATAGAGCGGCTGGAATGCCGGCGGTGCGTTGAATTCAAAGGGACGGAAGGAGCATTTTTGGAAGGAGCATTTAATGAAAAGACTCAGAAGAAAACGAAACGAAAACAGGCTGATGCTCGCAGCGGTGGCTGTCGTTGTCTCATGCGCCGCTTTTCTGGCGCTTAAATATGCGCTGCGCGGGAACCGCGGGGTGATTGCCGAAATCTACCACAAAACGAGGCTTGTCCGAAGGATTGATCTGAGGTCGGCGAAGGAAAGTGTATTTTCAATACCCGGATTGCCGAACGTAATCTTCCGCGTGTCGGCAGACGGCAGCATCGCCTTTGAGCGGTCCGACTGCCCGGATCAGATCTGCGTCAGGTCGGGAAAGCTCAGCCGGCGAGGGCAGATCGCCGCATGCCTGCCAAACGATGTCTATATCAGACTCGTTTTGCCGTCAGAAGCAGTCGGTGATGATGATGACATCGTATTGGATGAGGAAGCGGGGCCTTTGGAGGCCGCCGGGAATTCTTATGAAATCTGAATCAATGCAGACAGGGGATTTGAAATGAGAAAATTCGTGACGTTTACCGTTTGCGCGGTTATGATAGCCGCGCTTCTTGCCGGCTGCAAGGCAAGCCCCACACCGGCCCCGTCAGGGTCGGCTTCGCCGTCCGGGTCATCCTCACCCTCCGGCTCCAAGTCGCCGTCACCCTCGTCCTCGGCATCTTCCTCCCCATCCACCTCTGCCGGATCGGCTAAAGCAGGGCTTGCCGTTATCACCGCCCTCTCAAAATCAACGGACGCAGGGGAGAAGGACGGACTGGCGCAGGTCGACTCGTCTGTCGTAGCCGTTCTGGTCGATAAGGATGGTAAAATAATAAAATGCGTCATCGACGGGATTCAAGCGAAGATCTCCTTTGATAATAAGGGCAAGCTTGTGACGCCGCCGACGACAACCTTCAAGACAAAAAACGAGCTCAAAGAAGAATATGGCATGAAAAAAGCTTCCGGTGTCGGCAAAGAGTGGTATGAAGAGGCCCAGGCCTTCGCCAAATATGTCGAGGGCATGACGGTGGATGAAATCAAGAACATCAAGGTTGATGACCAGAACTATCCGACGCAGACGGACCTGAAGTCCTCCGTGACGATCTCGGTCGGCGGATTTGTTAAAGGGATTGAGAAGGCTGTCGGTATGGCCCAGGAGGGCGGCGCCGCCGAATCGGACAAGCTCAGCCTCGGCGTCGTCACGGATATGAAGAAATCCGTCAGCGCCGAAAGCGATAAACCGGGGCTGGCGCAGGTCTATTCCACCTTCGCCGCCGTGACAAGGGACGCCGGCGGCAGGATCACAGGCTGTATCCTGGATGCTTGCCAAAGCAACGTCAATTTCGACGCCAAGGGCAAGATCACAACCGACCTTGCCGAAATGCCCAAGACCAAGAACGAGCTCGGTGAATCCTACGGTATGAAGGAAGCCTCCGGAAT
>JAAYBH010000164.1 GCA_012718935.1 Clostridiales bacterium | reverse complement strand
CCGCCGAACCCCATTTCCATGCTGGATTTGATCGTCAGCTCCCTGCGGTTTCACCCCTCTCTGCTTGTCCCGGCCGAGGTGCGGGACGCCGCCGCGTGGGAGGCGGCGAACGCCGGGCAGACCGGACATACCATTCTCACCGCCTTTCACGCCGACAGTGCCCGCGATGCCTATCGACGGCTGGTGTCCATGTGTCATTTAGCAAGAACCGGATTATCCGATGAACTGCTTCTGGAAATGTGTGCGGGCGCTTGGCCGATCATGGTTTTCAAGAAGCAGCTTAAAGACAACAGCCGCAAATATATGGAAATTTATGAATCGACAGGCGTTGAAAATGGAAAACTCCAGGGCCAGATGCTGTATCGGTTCGTTATCAGCGAAACGGAGCGAGACGGGCACGGGCATGTTGTGAAAGTCCACGGCTCTCATCAGAAAGTAGGCACTATATCTCCGGGACTGTTCGTGCGCCTGCGGGACAACGGTACGCCTGAAGCGGAGCTATACCGTCTGTTCCCGGACGCCTGCCCGGAAGTGGAGGCGAACGAAAAATGACAACCATCAACCTTATCTGTCTCGCCGTGTTTCTGCTTTTGAGCTCGGCGATTATTCTTATCAGCGGCCTGGATCAGGGGATTGCCGCCGAACACAGGCGCGGGAAAAAAGCCGGGGCGATAAAGCTCCGAAAGCAGACGCCTATTACGAAATTGGAAAGGCTGGAACAAAAGCGGCGCAAATTGATCGCGGATGTACAAATACCCGAGGCGATATACTGTCTGCTCACCGGCATCTGCGCGCTGGGCGGCGCGGCTATTGGGAGAGAGTTCTTTCGTGAACCGTTCTTCGCCGCGGCAGTCGGAATCTTGGGCGCGCTCGCTCCACTGCTCTATCTGCAATACAAACGTACACAGGCAAAAAGCCGGCGCGTGGAAAAGCTGCAATCCTCCATGATGCTGCTTTCCAACTCTTATATCGTCACGGAGGATTTCATACAATCCGTTCAGAATAACATTGACCTGCTGGAGTACCCGGTCCCATTCAGGGAGTTTCTGACCTATGTCAACATGATCGACGGAAATATAAAGACCGGTTTACGCCGGATGGAGAGTCAGGTAGATAACCCTTACTTCTCTCAATGGGTCGATGTGCTGATAATGGCTCAGGATGACCGGAACTTGAAATACGTCACCATGTCCGTCGTAGATGCTATGTCTGACGTGCATCAGGCGCAGAGGGAAGCCGATACCACGATGTACGCCATCTGGCGTGAGTATTTTACCGTGCTGGTTCTCGTTTTTGCCGCGCCGATGATTTTTCGGGTCTTGATGCAGCCTGCCTATCTGGTTCTCGTCACAACGCTGCCGGGACAGGCGCTATTGGCTCTGCTGCTGGCTTCGGTAGTATTCTCGCTCGTTCAGGCTCTTCGGCTAAATAAGCCGCTTCTATGCTGAGGATATGCACAATCATCGTTAATCGGCTATTTTATTGGAAACTCTACGGTGCATAGGGTGAATTCTTAGCCTCGCTTTGATATAATTTCATTGTCGAGGAGGGCTGACAATGGATGCAAAAAAAACCGGAAGGTTTATTGCAGAGCTGCGCAGGCAAAAAGGATATACGCAGAAAGAGCTTGCAGATAAGCTGATGGTGACCGATAAAGCCGTATCCCGCTGGGAGACCGGAAAAGGGCTTCCTGACACTTCATTGCTCAAGGATTTGAGCGATATACTCGGTATTTCTGTCGGCGAACTGCTGTCAGGTCAAATGATCGAGGAGGCCCATATGAAAGAAAAAACCGATCAAATAATAATGGATTCATTGAAATACTCTAAACAAATGCTCACAGGCATAATCAACATCCTGCTGATAATCGTCGGAGGTGTTCTCATTTTGCTTCCGCTTTTTATCGGCGGTGGGAAATGGTATATCGTTTTAGGCACCGTCTTGATTTGTGCAGCAATTCTTTATGGGTATCTCAGTAGAAAAGGTGACAATATGAAAAGTACAAAAAAGGTTGTCTACGGCTTTGCACTGCTTTGTCAGCTTGCAGCACTCGTTTTGGAGGCACTCCCAAACGGCGTGATACTTATTTTCGCATCAGGCCCAAATGAAAGAATTACTGAAACATTCTCTTACTTCAGTATGACACCGTTTGGATACGCTAATTTTTTCCCGCTTCCTACAGCCCTGCTGACTGTTGCTGTGATTGTGCTGTGTATCGTCAGCTTGCTAAAAAGCCCTAATGCCATGAAAATTCAAAACGCCGCCTTTACTTGCAGCGTAATAGCCATTATTCTGTCAATCATGCCGCTACTGTTGTTTGGTAAGGAATATATGTCTGCAATAAGCTATACTATATCGGCATTGATGCTGCTGTCCATTGTTTTGCAGGCTGTGGCAAACCGTCATTTAAATAAAGCCCGGAAGTAGAATCAATACAAAAAATAGATTCCTGTTCAGGCCCATAATATCCTTTAGAGCAACCAATGTGTTGCTCTTTTTTATTTCTAGAAACCGAAAGGGATTCATTCATGTTAGTCGAACTCATCTTGTTTTTTATAGCCCTGCTGCTGTTTCTTGGACTTAAAACGGTCTGCACAGCATACGCGGGCAGCTCATCTGCCGGTCGCCGGACGCTCTCGAAAATGTCCAAATGGGAGCGCAAGCGGGTTGACGCCTGGACAGGTTTCCCGCTGAAACAGCTCCTTTCCGTGACCGCGCGCCTTATCTATGTGGATGAAGCTACAGCGATAAGGCTGCGCAAAACATTTTCCAGGGCAGAACTGAAAATGACGCCGCAGGAATACACGGCGCGAAAGGTTCTTCTCGTCATTTTCGGCATTTGCATGATGGCGTTATGTTTTTTCTCCCGTTTTTACTTCGGCATCGTTATTATTCTGCTGCTCATGGTCTACACCATGATGAAGCAGCGCGACGTATTGACCGAAAAGGTCCGAAAAAAAGATTTTCTCATCGCTCAGGAAATGCCCCGTTTCATACGGACGATCTGCCGCAGCCTCCAAAGCGACCGCGACCTATACAATGTCATTTCCGCATATCGCAAGGTTGCGGGGACGGAGCTGGGCAATGAGCTGGATATTCTGCTGGCTGAAATGAAAAGCGGCAATGTCCAGTCCGCCCTCATCCATTTTGAAGACAGGCTTGGAACGCCGGAGGCGTTTCGCCTGTGCAGCGCGTTAAGAGATATGAGCCTGGGCGTCGATCAGACGGCAACCCTGGCATATATGGCCGACGATATGGCAAGAGCGGCCAAGGAAAACATCCGGAAAGAACTCTCGCTCAGGCCGGGTAAGATGCGCAGAACATACTACCCGGCCATTGCTGTCTGCATCGTTATGATTCTGTATGTCCTCGTCATGTACGTTATCCATAATCTCAATTCTATTCTATAAAGGAGGCGATCGCATGAAAAAGTTATTTCAGTCTATTAAAACGAAAGTGGAAAACGCAGGCAGTAAGGCGATATCCGTTCTGAGAAGCAACAAGGGAGAGCTTGCGACCTCAACCATTGGCGGCATCATTGTAGGCGTGGTCATTGTTGGACTTCTGATTGTGGCAATCAATCAATTCTTCCCCAGCTTCTTCAGCGACATGTTTGACAGCATGGCCGATAAGCTGAACGGCAACTGGTAAAAAGGAGGGCGCGGCATGGCGGTTGTGAATAAGATCAGAGGTCTGCTGCGGCAAAAAAAGGGCGACGAGGCGGTTT